>DATDBV010000608.1:0-5818 GCA_036524715.1 Nakamurella sp.
GACCGCCAGCGTCCGCGCCCGTTCCGGCTCGCCGGCGGCGAGAGCGACGGCCGCGTCGGCGATCTCGACGACCGTGAACAGGTGCCGGTCGACCGCGGCGCCGGCGCCGTAGACCGGGCCGCCTCCTCGAGATCGCCGCGGTGCGCGAGCACGTACGCGCGACCGACCAGGGCGGCGGCCACCGCGCGTGGGGCGCCGATCCGGTGCCCGTCGCAAGCATCTCGTCGGCGCTCCGCAGCACTCCTTCCCAGTCGTCGGCGGCCAGATCCAACGACAAGTGGACGAACGTCGCCGTCGCCTCGAGGATCGGCGACCCGATCCGCTGGACCAGCCCGAGCTCGCCGAGGGTGTGCTGCCTGGCTCGGGCCTGGTCGCCGGCGTTGAGGTAGGTCACCGCCAGGAACCGGTGCGCAACGGCGGCGACGGCGGGCAGGCCCGCCCGTTCGGCGACATCCAGTGCCTGCAGCCCGTGCTCTGCGGCGACGGACAGGCGGCCGCGCAGGAAAGCGCTGTCCGCCTGCGCCAGATGTGCCGCGACGGCGGCCTTCACCTGACCGGTCCCGGCAGGGCCCGGCCAGAGCCAGCAGGATGGCGGCTTCCTTCTCAACCCCGGCTAGATCGGCCTGACGAAGGAGCAGCCGCAGCCGGATGTAGTGCAGGTCGGTCACCTCCGCGTCCGCCCCGGTTCCCTCGACGGCGGCCAATCCGGCGGCGAGTTGCGCCGCGGCCGCGTCGAACCGTCCCCGGTCCCACTCGGCCAGCGCGAGCAGACCGCGCAGGCGGGCGGTGGCAGGACGGTCGCCGGTCCGTTCCCGCCCGCCGGCGGCCTCGGACCAGGTGGCCACCGCCGCATCGAGCCGGCCCGACCGCGAGCGTGCGTGCCCGAGACGCTCGAGCAGCTCCCCGACCATGGCCGGTCGATCGACACGGGCGAGCGCCAGGGCGGCCGCGAGATGTTCGGCAGCCTCGGCATCGGCGTGCATCTCCTCGGCCCGTCCGCCCGCGGCGACCAGGACGTCGAGGGCGCGTCGCGGATCGGCCTCGCCGGCCGCGCACCGGTAGTGGTGGGCGAGCCGCTGCACATCCGTCGGGCTGAGCGACTCCATTGCCTGCGCGACCCGCGCGTGCAACCGGCGTCGCCGCATGGTTGGCAGCTCGGCGTAGGCGACCTCGGCCACCAGGGGATGCGTGGTGCGGTAGGCGATGTCGGACGGTCCGGGCTCCTCGACGAGAAGCCCGACTCGCCGAGGCGTCGCAGCGCCGCGTCGAGCTCGTCCGACTGTTGGCCGCCGACTCGGCCCAGAACCGCCGGGCACGCGACGTCGCCGGCAACCACGATCAGCTCCAGCAGCGCGCGTTCGGCCGGCCCCAGCCGCTCGAGGCGGGCCAGCACGAGGTCACGCATCACCCGCGGCACCGCAGTCGTCGACCCGTCGCCCAGGGTCCAGGCGCCGCCGCTTCGAAACAACGCACCGGTGTCGCGCAGTCCCCGGAGCAACGCGGTGACGAACAGCGGGGTCCCGGCCGCCCGGTCGTGCAACGCCACGAGCAGCTCCGCCGGGGGCTCGCCACCGAGCAGCGCCCGCGCCAGAGCCGCGACCGGCTCCGGGCCGAGGCCGTCGACGAGAAGCTCCTCCGCCAGCCCGAGTCGCTGCAGGGAACGCACCATCGTCCGCAGTCCCGGGTGCGTGCGCGCCTCGTCCAGGCGGTAGGCGCCGATCAGCAGCACGCGCCGGGTGCCCAGGCTCCGGGCCACGTAGTGCAGCAACTCCATCGAGGAGGCGTCGACCCAGTGCAGGTCGTCCACCAGCAGCACCAATGGCCCTTCGGTCGCGACTCGCTCGACCAGCCGGGACACCGCCTCGAACAGCCGGGTTCGCTCGATCGCGGCGTCCCCCAACGGTTCCGGCGGCGGCAGATGCAACCCGGCGAACAGCCGGCCGAGGTCGGGCAGGCCGCGGACCAGTTCGGCCACGCGGCCGGCGGCCAGGCCGCCGAGGTACGGCCCGAACGCCTCCAGCACCGGGGCGTAGGCCAAGTCGGCTTGGAGGGGGTACGCGGCGCACTCCAGGGTGAGGAACCCGCGCCGGCGGGCCAGGGTCAGCGCCTCCGTGGCCAGGCGGGTCTTGCCGATGCCCGGTTCGCCGGCCAGCAGTAGCGTCCCGCCGGCCCCGTCGGCGGCGCGGTGCAGCGCGTCAAGCACCCGGCCGAGTTCCGCCGATCGCCCCAGCAACGGAATATCCGACGAACCGGCCACGACGTCCAACTATCCCCGAACGGCCGGCATGATCCACCCCATTGGCGGCTCGACGGCCCGCCTGCGGTCGCGCGGACCCGCGCCGCGTCGAGGTCCGCCACGTCCGCGGTGTCGTGCAGGAGGGAGGCACCGTGCTCATGGGAATCAGCGTCAGGAGCCCCGGGTGCCTTGCGACACCCGGCACGGACCAGTTGAGTCGCCAGCGGCAGCGGCCGGACAGCGGACCCTGATCGCAGCCGAGGGTTGGTGGCGGTGCACACGAGGCGCCGAGCTCCATGACCGCACCGAGAACCTCGCCGCCGTGGGGCGCGTCCATAGAAAGTAGCTGCCCCAATCGGCGTCGGCTCCGAGGAGCCGTAACCGTCAAGCGTGGAAAAGAGATGTCGAAGGAGTAGACAGCGGTCGCGTTGCCTGCTGGTGAACGGGGTTGGCGGTGTGCGTCCCGGGCGGCCACGGGCCGGGCATCGTGGTGTTCGACGGGAAGGGCGGGCCCGAATTGGACTCTCCCGCGGCCGAGCGCCGGATTGCCGAGCTCGTCGAGGATCCGCCGCCGCTCGTTGTCCTGACGATCCAACGTCGTGCGCGGCCGATCCCGCCGGGAACCGACCATCGGAGATCTTCCCTCGCGCGCGTCGGCACCGGCAGAGTCAGATCCGGCCGAGGTCGACCTCAACCTGGAAGGGCGCCGCGACGGTGATGGCACCGGCGAACACGCCTGCGTCGCGGTATGCCCTGGCCGCGGGGTCGAGGACGTAGGTGTAGGTCAACGGCACGCCGGTTGTGGCCTGCTCGACTCTCCAGTAGAAGGCGATGCCGGCGGTCGCGTACTGGTCGACCTTCACGATCCGGTCGGTGGTCTCCGATCCCGGTGAGACGACCTCGACGACCAGCAGTACATGCTCGGGACGGGTCGGCGTGATGTCGATCGTGTCGGCGCGGTATACGACCACATCCGGCCGGCGATTGGTGAGCGGGACATCGCGCAGGCGGATGTCGAAGTCCGTGTCAGCGTTCCAGTCGGGGCCGGCGGCAGCATCCAGCGCGTTCGCCAGGATTCGGGCCAGCCGATTATGCCGCTTGGACGCACTCGGACTCACGACGACCATTCCGTCCACGATCTCGATTCCGGCGCACTGCTCCGCGGACCAGGAGTCGTACTGCTCCGCCGTGATCTGCTCATGCATCCACGCAGGGGCCACCATCTCGGCGGTCATGGCGTACCTCCCGGACATGGTGTGAGCGGTTCCGATCCCGTTGGCTCAGCCTACTGAACGCCTCCAGCACCGGGGCGTAGCCCAGATCGGTCTGCAGCGGATAGGCGGTGCTGCGCAGGGTGATGAACCCGCGACTGCCCGCCAGGGTCAGTGCCTCCGTGGCGAGTCGCGTCTTGCCGATGCCCGGTTCGCCGGCCAGCAAGCAGCGTCCCGCCGGCGCCGGCGCCGGCGCCGGCCCCACCGCCGGCGGCGCGGTGGGACGGCAGGGCCGCCGCGGACTTCTGCGCCGGCGGCCCGGGTCGGGACATCGGGGTCAGCTGCGAGGTCCGCACCAGCATCCCCTGACGGGTCACGGCGTCGGCGGCGTCACCGCGCCGACAACGGGGGGCCGGCCCCAAGCCGGTCCCGGGATGACCAATCGGTTCGTGCGGCGCATGGCCGACGGTCAGCCCGGAAGCCTCAGCAGGCCGTCGGCGACGGGTTCGATCAGGCCGTCACCGATCAACGACCGAACGCAGCGGCGCACCTGTTCCGGCTCGCCGGCGTCGGCGACACCGCCCGAATGAACCGGCCCGTCGCTCGCCCGCAGGCGGGCCATGATCCGGCCCCGCACCTGACGATCGGTGCCGTGCCACGCCTGCACCGGGCGCTTGGCGACGCCCGGCACGGCCCCGTCGCGTCGCCAGCGGCACCGGCCGGCCAGCGGGCACCGCGCGCAGCCGGGGTTGGTCGCCGTGCAGACCAGGGCGCCGAGTTCCATCACCGCGACCGAGAACCTCGCGGCGGTGCGCGGATCGGCCGGCAGGTAGGTCGCCATCTCCGACCGGTCGGCGGCGGTGGCGGAGGCCCGGGGCTCGTCGACGCCCCGCACCACCCGGGACAGCACCCGTCGCACGTTGGTGTCGACGACCGGCACCCGCGCACCGAACGCGAACGCGGCCACCGCTCGGGCGGTGTACTCGCCGACGCCGGGCAGGCGCAGCAGGTCCTGGACCGACGAGGGCACCTGCCCGCCGAACCCGGCGGTGATGGCGACGGCGGCCGCGTGCAGTCGCAGCGCCCGGCGCGGGTAGCCGAGCCGTCCCCAGGCCCGGATCGCCGCACCGGTCGGCTCCGCGGCGAGGTCGGCCGGTGCGGGCCAGCGCGCGAGCCACTCCCGGTACACCGGGAGTACCCGGGTCACCGGGGTCTGCTGCAGCATGAACTCGCTGACCAGCACCGCCCACGGCGTCGCCTCCGGCCCCCGCCACGGCAGATCTCGGGCATGCCGATCGTAGAAGCCGGCGATCAGCCCGGCGTCCAACGCCGGTCCGTCGACGACCGGTCCGTCGACAATCGGGCCGCCGGCGTCAGCCGGCACCGCTCTCCTGGGCCTGGTCAGCCTCGTCGTCGGTCGGGACCTCTTCCAGCAGACCGGTTTCCACGTCGAAAATGAAGCCGCGGACGTCGCCGGTGTGATGCAGGAACGGCGAGTCCTTGACGCGACGCATCGACTCGCGCACCGAGTCGTGCGGGTCCTTGAACGCCTGCACCGACCAGGTCGGCCGGTAGCCGGCGAACTTGGCCAGTTCCTCCCGGAACTCGTCCTCCTTCAGCTTGGCCAGACCGCAGTCGGTGTGGTGGACGATCATCACCTCACGGGTGCCCAGCGCATGTTGGGAGATCGCCAGCGACCGGATCACGTCGTCGGAGATGATCCCGCCGGCGTTGCGCATCAGGTGGATCTCGCCGGGATTGAGCCGGAACGCCACGTGGGCGTCCACCCGGCAGTCCATACACATCACCACCGCAAGGTGCTTGAGCGGCGACGGGCCGAGGCCCGAGGGATGGTACATGGCGGCGGTCTTGTTGCGCCGCAACATCTCGTCGATGGCCGTCACAGCAGCTCCTTCGGCGTTGCTCCCCGGGATGGTTGTGCTGCGAGACTACCGTCGCACGCGTGATGCACCCGGTCGGACCATCGAGCCCCACGACGTACTGGATTCGTCGAGTACTCGCGGTGATGCTTGCTGTCGTCGCGCTGGTCGGGATCGTCCTGTACCTGGCCAACCGGACCTCCCGGTCCTCGGCCGGGTCGGATCTGGCGGCCGTGGTCGACACCTCGGCCGCCCCGACCATGACCGGGGTGCTGGCCAACTCCACCGGACCCTCCCGCTCCACCGTTCCGTCGCCGAGCCCCTCCCCGAGCCCGGTGGCCACCGAAGTGCCCACTCCGGCGGCTGAGTCCCCGGTCCCGACCACCGATACGGCCGCCCCCGTCGACCCTGGCCCGGCGACGGCCGTGGCGACCACCGAAGCCGCGGCCGCCGGCACCACGGCGCCGGCGGAGGCGGCCCCACCCGCGCAG
>DATDBV010000609.1:0-15887 GCA_036524715.1 Nakamurella sp.
CGATTCCAGGTGGGCTTCCACAACCGCAGCCCTCGCCGCTACCGTCAACATCGGTGCCTCCGTGCGCCATCGCACGGCCCTCCCGCGACGTGTCTGCCAGGACTCGCAGGCGCGGGAGGGCCGTAGCCCTACCAGTTGCTCTGCACCCTGACGACGCGGACCAGCCAAATCAAATCGGCCGCCGGCCATCCCCGACCATCCGCACCATCAACGACGGACCCCTACCCCCACGTCCGCACGCTCCGTGACGGCTGACAACCGGCCGGGTGGAACGGATTCCTTATGAGCTGTGTGTGCTGGTCGCGCTGCGCGACGCGATCCGTCGACGCGAGGTGTACGTCGAGGGCGGGGCCCGGTGGCGCAACCCCGAGGACGACCTGCCCGGCGACTTCGAGGAGAGCCGCGAGATCCACTACGCGGCCTTGCGCCAGCCTCTGGACCCGACTGCCTTCATCGCTGGTCTGCGGGAGCGGATGAGCGACGCGCTCGGCCGGCTGGACCAGGCGCTTGTCGACGGCACCGCAGGTGGGGTGCGGATCGTCACCCGCCATGGGGAGCCGTGGATCACCGTCCCAAGGCTGGCCGCGCTGCCGGAGCCCGAGCATCTGGCGGCGGTCAAGGACGAGGTCCAACGCAGGTGGGGCACCCTGGACCTGCTCGATGTGTTGAAGGATGCTGACTTCCTGGCCGGATTCACCTCCGAGTTCACCTCGGTCGCGTCCCGCGAGGTATTGGATCGGGACACGCTGCAACGTCGGCTGCTGCTGTGCCTGTTCGCGCTCGGCACCAACATGGGCATCAAGGCGATCGTGGCCACCGGGGAGCACGGCCAGACCGAGGCCACGTTGCGGCATGTGCGGCGAAATTTCATCACCCGTGACAACCTGCGTCGCGCGATCGCCAAGCTGGTCAACGCTACCTTCGAGGCCCGCGACCCGTCCTGGTGGGGCACCGGAACCGCCTGCGCCAGTGATTCGAAGAAGTTCGGGTCGTGGGAGTCGAACCTGATGACCGAGTGGCACCAGCGCTACGGCGGGCCCGGTGTGATGATCTACTGGCACGTCGAGCGCCGCTCCACCTGCATCTACTCCCAGCTGAAGTCATGCTCCAGCTCCGAGGTCGCCGCGATGATCGAGGGCCTTCTTCGACACTGCACCGACGCAGAGATCGACACCAGCTACGTCGACACCCACGGCGCCTCGGTGGTCGGGTTCGCCTTCACCGAGCTGCTCGGCTTCCAGCTGCTGCCGCGGTTGAAGAACATCGGCTCGATCCGGCTCTACCGCCCCGACGAGGCCGGCACCGCCGCCTACGGGCAGCTCGGACCGGTACTCACGAGGCCGATCCGGTGGGAGCTGATCGCCCAGCAGTACGACCAGATGGTCAAGTACGCCACCGGTCTTCGGCTCGGGACCGCGGAGTCGGAGACCATCCTTCGTCGGTTCACCCGCGGCGGACCCAAACACCCGACCTACGCTGCGTTGGAGGAGCTGGGCCGCGCGGTGCGCACGATCTTCGCCTGCGACTACCTCGCCGCCGAGGAGCTTCGCCGCGAGATTCACGGCGGCCTGCAGGTCGTGGAGAACTGGAATTCCGGCAACACCGTGATCTTCTACGGCCAAGACGGTGATCTGACTGGCCCCGATCGTGAGCACGCCGAGGTCTCGATGCTCGCGCTGCACCTGCTCCAGTCGGCGCTGGTGCACGTCAACACGCTGCTCGTCCAGACCGTTCTGGAGGACCCGGGGCTGCACGACAACCTCGATGAGCACGATCGCCGCGCACTGTCTCCGCTGTTCTGGACCCACATCAACCCCTACGGCCGGTTCCACCTCGACATGGAGACCCGGCTCGACCTTGCCCGGCCAGGCTCGGTCCGCTGAGGCCGGCTCCCCGGCAGGCTGGTTCCAGGTCTACAGGTAGCGGCAGACCTGGTCAGGGCTGCACGTGTCCGGGTCGGGTTCTGTGGCTTCGTCGCGGAGTGCGGCGATGGTGGTGCGCAGCGCGGCCAGCTGGGCGATCTGCTGGTCGATGTCGGCTAGGCGGACGTCGAGCAGGTCCCGGACGTGTTCGCAGGGGGCTTGGCCGTGGTCGCGGATGTCGAGGATCTGCTTGATCTGGGCCAGCGTGAGCCCGGCGGCCTGGCCGCGGTGGATGAAGTGGATCCGGGCGACAGCCTCGAGCGTGTAGTCGCGGTAGCCGGCCGGAGTGCGTTCGGCGGGCGGCAGCAGCCCTTGGTCCTCGTAGAAGCGCAGGGTCTTGGTGGTCGCCCCGGCTGTCTCCGCGAGCTCGCCGATCCGCACCATGACCTCCGCTGTGTTGCAGGCCTCACTTGACCTTCCCCTGCACTGGAAGGTCCACGCTAGCTGCATCAGGGGAATTCCCCAACCAACCGGGGAGGTATCGGGATGCGGTCGAAGTACGACCTTGCGGTGATCGGATCGGGTGGCGGTGCGTTCGCCGCGGCCATTCGCGCGACCACTGTGGGCAAGTCGGTGGTGATGGTCGAGCGGGGCACGTTCGGCGGCACGTGCGTGAACACCGGGTGCATGCCCCTCGAAAGCGCTAATCGCGGCCGCCGAGGCCCGCCACGCCGCCGCCGACGCGTCCACCCGGTTCCCCGGGATCGCCACCAGCGCCGCAGAAGTTGACATGCCGGGCCTGGTCGGCGGCAAGCGCGACCTCGTGGAGGCGCAGCGGGGCGAGAAATACGTCGACGTCGCCGACTCCTACGGCTGGCAGGTCCGTCACGGCACCGCCGCTTTCGCCGGCACCGGGGATGCCCCGGTCCTCGAGGTCACCGCTGCCGGCGGCAGCGTCGAGACCATCGAGGCCGACCACTATCTGGTCGCCACCGGCTCCCGACCCTGGGCACCCCAGATCGACGGGCTCGACGAGGCCGGGTATCTGACCTCGACCACCGCGATGGAACTGAGCGAGGTGCCCAGGGCGCTGCTGGTGCTCGGCGGCGGGTACGTGGCGCTGGAGCAGGCCCAGCTGATCGCCCGTCTCGGGTCGAAGGTGACTCTGCTGGTGCGGTCGCGGCTGGCGTCAAAGGAGGAGTCGGAGGTCTCCAAAGCGCTGCAGCAGGTCTTCGCCGACGAGGGCATCCGGGTGGTCCGCCGCGTGGTTCCCACGCACGTGACCCGGGATGCGTCCACCGGCCAGGTGGTCGTCACCGCGGAGGTGTCCGGCGGGGTGCAGGAGTTCCGCGCCGACCAAGTTCTGGTCGCCCTCGGCCGACGGCCGGTCACCGACGGCCTCAACCTCGACGCGGTCGAGGTGAAGACCGGTGATCGCGGGGAGATCGTGGTCACCGACCAGCTGCAGTCCTCGAACCCGCGGATCTGGGCGGCCGGCGATGTAACCGGGCACCCCGAGTTTGTCTACGTCGCGGCCCACCACGGCGCTCTGGTCGCCGAGAACGCCTTCACCGGCGCCGAAAGGTCGGTGGACTACACCCGGCTGCCGCGGGTGACGTTCACCAGTCCTGCGATCGGCGCGGTCGGGATGACCGAGGCGCAGGTGCTCGAGGCCGGGATCCGCTGCGACTGCCGCGTTCTGCCACTGGGCTACCTGCCCCGGGCGCTGGTCAACCGCGACACCCGCGGCTTCATCAAGATGGTCGCTAACGCCGAGACTGCCGAGATTCTCGGCCTAAGCGCCGTGGCCAAGGACGCCGGCGAGCTCGCCGCCGCCGGTGTCCACCTCCTCGGCAAGACCATCACCGAGGTCGCTGATGCGTGGGCGCCCTACCTGACTATGGCCGAGGGCATTCGGATCGTCGCCAAGGCCTTTACCACCGACGTCTCGAAGCTGTCCTGCTGCGCCTAAAGGCTGCAGTCCCGCTGGTCAGTCGGACGCAACCTGCTAGTCTAGATTGGCAGTTGCAAATCCGCGCAATTGCCAACGGAGGTTGTGATGGCGGCACCGCTCTATCAGTTGAAGGCGGAGTTCTTCAAGACGTTGGGCCATCCTGCGCGGATCCGGGTGCTGGAGTTGCTGGGACAACGAGAGCATGCGGTGTCCGAGTTGCTGCCGAAGGTCGGCGTCGAGGCCGCGAATCTGTCGCAGCAGTTGGCGGTGCTGCGCAAGGCCGGCCTGGTGATGAACCGTAAGGAGGGCAATTCGGTGTACTACTCGCTGACCAGCCCACGGGTGGCGGAACTGCTGGCGGTGGCGCGGGGCATTCTTACCGAGGTGATCTCGGGGCAGGTGGGCCTATTGGCTGACTTGCGGGAGCAACCGCCGGGGGTTGCGTCGTCGGATCCGGCCGAGCTGACCGGTGCGCCAGTGGCGGTCTAGAAGCCGGGCCTTCCTTGGTATCTCGCGCGTCCGGTGGGTGTTCCGCCGGACCGCAGTGTGCTGACTGTCCCTTCGGCGTGTGGAGTGTGGTCGTGTGCTGGGTTTGTGGCGCAAGATTCGGGCGACCGGACGGGTGGCCGAGCCGGCCCCGTCACGCCCGGCGGGCGATTCTCCCGTGGTGGCGAGGGAGCTGGGGGGGTCGGTGCAGATCCGGCATGTCGATGCCGGGTCGTGCAACGGCTGTGAGGTGGAGATCGGTGCCACGTTCGGCCCGGTGTATGACGCGGAGCGGTACGGCGCCCGGCTGGTTGCGTCGCCGCGGCATGCCGACGCGTTGCTGGTGACCGGGGTGGTGACCCGCAACATGGCCGAGCCGCTGCGCCGGACGTTCGAGGCGGTGCCGGACCCGAAGTTTGTGGTGGCGGTGGGGGATTGCGCCCGGAACTGCGGTGTCTTCGCCGGCGCCTACGGTGTTGTCGGTGCGGTCCGGGATGTGCTGCCGGTGGATCTGGAAGTCCCCGGCTGCCCTCCGCGGCCCGAGGCGATCGTCGACGTGGTGCGGAAACTGACCGGCCGATGAACCTGGTGCTGGTCGCGTGGCTGACCGCGGTGGGGGTGGGGCTGCTGACCGCCGCCGCCGGCCTGCTCGCACCCGTGTCGGCCAGAACGGCCGTGGTCGGGGTGGGCGTCGCGGTCAGTGGGGCTGCGGCCGTGGTCGCCGGGGTCGGGGCGATGACCGGGCAGGGCGCTGTGGTGGTGCTGCCCGATCTGCTGCCGCTGTCCGGGGTGGTGATCACGGTGGATGCCTTGGGTGGGGTGTTCCTCGCGATCACCGGGGGGGTCGCGGTCGCGGTCGGGGTCTACGGCATCGGGTATTGCCGGCAGCACGGCCTGGACAGCCGGGGGGTGCAGGCCGTGCTGCCGCTGTTCGTGACGGCGATGCTGTTGGTGCCGGTCGCCGCGAGCGTGGGGACGTTCCTGCTGTGCTGGGAACTGATGGCGCTGACCTCGCTGCTGTTGGTGGTCGCGGAGCATCGCGGCCGGCCGCAGGTGGCGCAGGCCGGCCGCTGGTATGCGGTGATGACGCATCTGGGGATGGTGGCCATCCTGATCGGGCTGCTGGTGTTCTCGGCGAACGCCGTCGACGGCTCCTTTCCGGCCCTGCGGGACGCGGCGAGTGGGCTGTCGCCGACGGTCGCGGGCCTGGTCTTCGTGGCGACCGGGATCGGGTTCGGGTCGAAGGCCGGGATCGTGCCGTTGCATGCGTGGTTGCCGCGGGCCCATCCGGAGGCGCCGAGCAATGTGTCGGCGCTGATGTCCGCGGCGATGGTGAACCTTGGTGTGTACGGCATCATCCGGGTCGGGTTCGACCTGCTCGGCGGGGCACGGGACGGCGCCGCCACCTGGTGGTGGCTCCTCGTGCTGACCCTGGGCGCGGTGTCGGCGATCTACGGGATCCTGCAGGCGGCGATCGGGACGAACCTCAAACGCCTGCTCGGGTATTCGACGACCGAGAACATGGGCCTGGTCCTGGTGGGGGTCGGCGCCGCCGGGATGTTCGCCACCTCGGGGGACCTGCCGCTGGCCGGGTTGGCGATGGCGGCCGCCCTGTTACACCTGGTCAACCACGCGGCGTTCAAGACCCTGTTGTTCCAGTCGGCCGGCTCGGTGCTGGCCGCCACCGGCCGCCGCGACCTGGACGACCTGGGCGGCCTGCGCGCCGGGATGCCCGGCACCACCGCGGCTTTCGGCCTCGGGGCGCTGGCCGCCTCCGCGCTCCCGCCGGGGGCGGCGTTCGTCAGCGAGTGGCTACTGCTGCAGGCGCTGATCCACGGTCTGCCCACCGCCGGGGCGTCCGCCGCGGTGGTGATGCCGCTGGCCGTCGCCGCGGTGGCGTTGACCGCCGGACTGGCGGTGGCCACCTTCGTGAAGGCGTTCGGGATCGGCTTCCTGGCCAGAGCACGCAGCCCGGAAGCGGCCCGCGCCGCCGAGAGCCCGGCCAGCATGCTGACCGGGATGGGCATCGCGGCCGCGGCGTGTGTCGCTTTGGCGTTGCTGCCCACCCTGGTGCTGCCGACCATCGGCGCGGTGGCCGGCGCGACGGTCGGGTCCACCGACCCGGTCCAGGTCGACGGGATGACGGTCCGCCTGGTCGGGGTCGCGGGGTCGCTGTCCCCGCTGATGCTGACCATCGCCCTGGTGATCGGCCTGGTCGCGGCGGTGGCCGGGGTGCGGGTGCTGGCGACCCGCCGGGCGGCCCGGGCGGCGCGGCTCTGGGACTGCGGCGCCGGGCCGCTGTCGCCCCGGATGGAATACACCGCAACGTCGTTCGCCGAGCCGCTGCAGCGGGTGTTCGACGACGTGCTGCAGGCCGAGCAGGACGTGGACGTCACCCATGCCCGGGAGTCCAGCTACCTGGTGCAGACGATCGAGTACCGGCGGCGGGTGCCGGACCGGATCGAACGCCGGCTGTACGAACCGGTTCTGGCGGCGATGGCGGCGTGGGGCCGGGCCGGCCGCGCGCTGGCACCGGGCAGTGTGCACCGTTACCTCGGTTACGGCTTCTACGCGTTGTGCGGGCTGCTGATCCTGCTGGTGGTGACCCGATGACCGCGCTCGGCGTGGTCGGTGTGGTCCTGCAACTGCTGATCGTGGTGGCCCTGTCCCCGCTGCTGACCGGGATGATGCGGCAGCTCCGCGCCAGGATGGAGGGCCGCGCCGGCGCCGGTATCGGGCAGCCGTGGCGGGACCTGCGCAAGCTGCTGCGTAAACGCCCGGTCGCGCCGCACGGCACCACCGAGGTGTTCCGCACCGCCCCCCTGGTGCTCGTCTCGACGTGCCTGGTGGTGGCCGCGGTCGCGCCGTTCGTCACCACCGCGTCCCTGCTGGACCCGGTGGCCGACCTGTTCGCGGTGGTGGCGCTGCTGACCCTGGGCACGGTGGCGCTGGCCCTGGCCGGCATCGACACCGGCACCGCGTTCGGTGGGATGGGCGCGAGCCGGGAGGCCACGATCGTCGCGCTGGTCGAGCCGACCCTGCTGGTGGCGATCTTCGCCCTGTCGGTGCCGGCGGGTTCGACCAACCTGGGCGCGATCGTCACCTCGACGCTCAACGACCCTGCGCAGGTGTTCTCCCCGGTCAGCCTGCTCGCCGCGGTCGCGCTGATCGTGGTGATCATCGCCGAGACCGGTCGGCTCCCCGTCGACAACCCGTCCACCCATCTGGAACTCACGATGGTGCACGAGGCGATGATCCTGGAGTACTCCGGCCCCGATCTGGCCATGGTGGAGCTCGCCTCATCGATGCGGTTGACGGTGTTCCTGGGTCTGTTGGCCAACCTGTTCGTGCCGTGGGGGATCGCCACCACCGGTCAGCCCCTGCTGGTCGCCGCCGCGGTGCTCGCCTTCGTCGCCAAGGTCGCCCTGCTCGGGGCGGTCCTGGCGGTCGGTGAGGTCTTCCTGGCCAAGCTGCGGCTGTTCCGGGTGCCCGAGTTGCTCGCCGGTTCCTTCGTCCTGGGGTTGCTCGCCGTCGGCGCCTCCTTCTTCCTCGCATGAGGACCGTCAAGGATCGGGGGGCCGATCATGAGTGAGCAGCTGTACGGGCAACTGCTCAACATCGCCGCGGGCGCGTTGCTGCTCTCCGCCGTGCTGATCCTGTGGCGCCGGGAACTCGCCGCGATCATCAACGTCTTCGCCCTGCAGGGCATCGCACTGGCGGTGCTGGTCGCTCTGATCGCCCAGGACGAGGGCTCCGCCGAGCTCGGTGTGGTCGCGGTGGGGGTGCTGGTACTGCGCGCCGGCGTCCTGCCGTGGCTGCTGCGTCGGGCGCTCGCCGGCGCCGGGGCGACCCGTCGGGAGACCCAGCCGCTGGTGAATGTGGTGTCCTCCCTGTTGGCCGCGGCCGGGTTGACCCTGCTTGCCTACCTGGTGTCCGGGCCGCTGGTGGCGCTGGATCCGTCGCCGGCCGCGCACGCCATTCCGGTCGCCATGGCGGTCGTGCTGATCGGCTTTTTCGTGCTGGTCACCCGCCGGTTGGCGCTGTCCCAGCTGGTCGGGTTCCTGTTGATGGACAACGGCATCACCGCCGTCGGGTTCCTCACCACGGCCGGGATCGGGGTGGTCGTCGAGCTCGGCATCTCCCTGGACGTGCTGCTGGTGGTGCTGGTGCTGCAGATCCTCAAGACCCGCATCCGGGAAGCGTTCGGCGACACCGACATCGACGATCTGCGGGAGCTGCACGACTGATGATGACCCTTCTGATGCTCTGCCCGATGTGGATCCCGCTGGTCGCGGCAGCGGTTTTTGGCGTCGCGGGCTGGCGCCCGGCCACCGGGTGGGTCGGCGCGCTGAGCGCGGCCGGGGTGTTGGCCACCGCGATCGGCACCGCGATCGTCGTAGCCACCGGCGGGCCCCGTACCGCGGTCGGTGGGTTGCTGGCGGTGGACGCGCTCAGCGCGTTCATGCTGATCGTGATCGGTGCGGTCGCGACCGTGGCGACCGTCGCGACCCCGGCGCACCTGCGGGCCGAACTCGCCGCGGACCGCACCGACCGGCGGGTCTGCACCCGGCACAGCGTCCTGGTCCAGCTGTTCCTGGCCGCGATGGCCCTGGCGGTGCTGGCGGCGAGCCTGGGCGTGCTGTGGGTGGCCATCGAGGCGACCACGGTGGTGACCGCGTTCCTGGTCGGGCAGCGCCGCGGCCGCGGAGCGGTGGAGGCCGCCTGGAAGTACGTGATCATCTGCTCCACCGGCATCGCGTTGGCCCTGCTCGGCACGTTCCTGCTGAACTACGCGGCGCAGCACGCACCCCGCCCGGCCGGGCTGGACTGGGTCGGCCTGACCGCGGCCGCCCCCGCCCTGGATCCGGGGGTGACCCGCATCGCGGTGCTGCTGCTGGTCCTCGGCTTCGGCACCAAGGCCGGACTCGCACCGTTGCACGCCTGGCTGCCGGACGCGCACTCGCAGGCCCCGGCGCCGGTGTCCGCGCTGATGTCCGGGGTGCTGATCTCCGTCGCGTTCTACGCGATCCTGCGGGTGAAGATCATCGCCGACGCCGCGCTCGGCCCGGACTTCACCCGCGCCCTGCTGATCGTGCTGTCGCTGGCGTCGATCACCCTGGCCGCGTCACTGCTGTTGGCGCAGAAAGACTACAAACGGATGCTGGCTTACTCCAGCATCGAGAACATGGGGCTGCTCGCGCTCGGTGCGGCCATCGGCAGCCCGCTCGCGGTCGCTGCCGTGCTGCTGCACATCCTGGGCCACGGCCTGGCCAAGAGCGTGCTGTTCCTGTCCGCCGGCCGGGTCCTGCAGCTCACCGGGTCCAGTCGCATCGACAAGGTGCGGGGCCTGGCCGCTCGGGACCCGGTGCTGGCCGGATGCCTGGGGTTCGGCGTCCTGGCGATCATCGCGTTCCCGCCGTTCAGCCTGTTCGCCAGCGAACTGGGCATCTCCACCGCCGGTTTCGCCGGCGGCCTGGGCTGGGTGACCGCGGCGGCCCTGATCCTGGTGCTGGTCATCGCGGCGGCCCTGGTCGGTCACACCAGCCGGATGCTGCTCGGCGCCCCCACCCAGAACTCCGCACCGGGCACCGCAGACCACCACGCCGCGGCGCCGGGACCGGCGGCAGCAGCGATCACCGCCGTTGGCACGGCGGACAAGAACGGCACCTCCGTCGCCGGCGTGCCCACCGGGTCGAGTGTTGCCGTCGCGGTCGCACCACCAGCGTTGGCGCCCGCCCGCCGTCGCCGGCGGCCCGAAGCGGACAGCTACGCGCTGGTCGCCGCGCTGGTCGTCTGCGGCGTGCTGGGGCTGACCCTGGGGCCGCTGGCCCCACTGCTGGAACAGGCCACCACCATCGTGACCGGGACGACGCCGTGACCACCGCGATCACCGGTGAATCGGTGGGTGAGCACCGCGTCGCGGTGACCGTCCGCGCGCGTGAACTCGTGCCGTTCGCCCGGGTCCTGCTTCAGCGCGGGTACCGGGTCGCGCTGATCGCTGGGCACGACGACGGCGACGCGCTGCGGGTGGTGTACCTGTTCACCCGGCCCGGACCGGACCACCGCGTCGAGCTGCACCTGTCCTGCGACCCGGCCGACCCGCACGTGCCCAGCCTGGCCGGGTTGTCCTTCCCCGCCGGCCGGTTCGAACGGGAAGTCAAGGACCTGTTCGGGATCGTCCCGGACGATCACCCGATGCCCAGCCGGCTGGTCCGGCACTTCCACTGGCCCCGCGGCTGGCACCCGATGCGCCACGGCGCCGGCGACCCGCCCCCGTTCGGCGACGTCGACGGCCCGTACCGGTTCCGCACCGTCGAGGGCCCCGGAGTGTACGAGATCCCCGTCGGACCGGTGCACGCCGGGATGATCGAACCGGGACACTTCCGGTTCTCCGTCGTCGGCGAGACCATCCTCAACCTCAAGGCCCGGCTGTGGTTCGTGCACCGCGGCCTCGAGAAACTCTTCGAGGGCCGCACCCCCGGCGACGGGATCGCACTGGCCGAACGGGTCAGCGGGGACACCTCCGTCGGTCACGCGTTGGCGTTCTGCCGGGCCGTGGAGGACGCCTACGGTGTGCCGATCTACCTTGCCACCCACCAGATCCGGGCGATCCTGCTGGAGCTGGAACGGCTGTACAACCACGTCAACGACATCGGCGCGTTGTGCAACGACGTCGGCCACAGCATCCTGAACAACCAGGCGCAGCGGATCCGGGAACGGCTGCTGCGGATCAACGACCAGGTCACCGGGCACCGCCTGCTCCGCGGCGCGATCCGAATCGGCGGGGCCGAGGTCATCGCGCTGCCCGACCCGGACGCCCTGGCCGCCGTGGCCGCCGACGCCGCCGAGATCGTCGCCCTCGCCCTGGCGCACAGCGTCGTCCGGGACCGGTTCACCGGCACCGCGGTGCTGACCCGCCAACAGGCCCTGGACCTGGGCACCCTCGGGTACGTCGCCCGGGCCAGCGGCGTGCCGGTCGACGCCCGCCACGACCACCCCGTGCACGGAGTGAACTACCCCCACCCCCCGCCCGCCCACACCGACGGGGATGTATTGTCCCGCTTCCTGATCCGCGCCGAGGAGATCACCACCTCCGCGCAGACGATCACCGCCCTGATGCAGGACTTCGACCAGGAATCCCCACCCGACGCCCCGCCGCCGCAGCCCACCATGATCCACGCCTCCTCGGGGGTCGGGATCGTCGAGGGCTGGCGCGGCACCATCGTGCACCGGGTCGAACTGGACGCCGCCGGGTTACTGACCCGGGTCCGGATCGTCGACCCGTCGTTCTTCAACTGGCCCGCCCTGCCCGTCGCCCTGGCGGACACCATCGTTCCCGACTTCCCCTTGGCCAACAAAAGTTTCAACCTCTCCTACGCCGGCAACGACCTCTGACCCGGTCACGCTGAACCAGCTATCGCCCTCGACCGGACGGCGACCCGCGGTCGGGCGAAACCCCGGGGTGTCAACGCGGCCTGAGCACAGTCCACAACAGCGGCGCCTTGCCCGCCCGTTGCGCACTGAAGGGAGCCCGCAGTGGCAGAGCCAGATTGCCCGCAAGAGCGCCGGCCGTCGCCGCCACCGGGCGGACGACCAACCGGGGCCAGATCGCCCTGCGCCCTCTGACAGACGTGACGCAGATCGCGTGATCGGCACTTGCGCAACTTGGCAACTAAGAACACTCTTAGGGCAGCCGGTTCGGTGTTCCTGCAACGGAGGAGGGACGTCAGTGACTACGCTCAACGGGTTCGCGTCGACGCTGCGGGATCAGATCGCGGCGACCCAGGCGGCGCTCGTGGCCGCCCAGCAGGGGAACCTGCCGCGGCAGGTCTACCGACACAGCGCGCGGCTGCTGGACCTGCTGGACCGCGCGGCCCGCGACGGTGTCGACACGAGCGGCTGGGTGCGCGAGGACGTCCTGGCCGTCGCGTACGCGACCTGTCCCGATGCGTGATGGCGCCGGCAAAGGAAGTCGCGGTGCAGGATCACCAGAGATCGCCGGGTCACGCTCCAAGGAGTCGGGCCGTGACCTCCGGAGCCAGTCACTGCCCGCGGCTCATCGGCCCAGTTGCGGTGGTCAGCGATGGCAGCGCCTTACCTGGTCCGGTTCCGGGCGGCGGGTTGACTCTCGCCGGTAGGTTGCGCGTCGAAGCCGAGATCCTCGGCCGGCACTCGGGGCTGACGGTGACCACCAGGCCCGTCGGCGCGGCCCGAGACTCGGTGGCGCTGGTCGATGCGATCCGTCAGGTCGCTGCGGTCGGCGCGATCTTCCTGACCGGTGTGGAAGCCGACCGAGCACGCACGACCGATCAGGTCGATGACGGCGTCCGCAGCGGACATGAGGCGGTTCAGCCCGGAACCCACTGCATCCCCGGCGCTTCAGCTGTCGATTTCACCGATTCCGGCCCGCATCAGCAATGGCCGCAGCAATGGCGTTGTGGATGCGCCGGTGATGACGACCCGACTGCGCGCCGGCCCGAGGCCGGCCCGAGCCAGCGCGGTCAGCAACGCGGTGATGCAGATCGCGGTGGCGTCCTGGTCGGTGAGGACCACCGGCCCACCCCCCGTCGACCACACGCGCGTTGGGTCAGCCCACGAACTGCACGTCGCTGCCGCGCCGCCGGTCATCATCTGCCCGGGGCCGCGGCTGGACGGCTTCCTATCGATGCCGGGCCTGCTGATGGCGATTCTTCGGTGCTCCGCCCGAGAAGTCGGCATCGAGGTCTACTACAGCTGCGTACTGACCCTGATGGCGTCCACACCCCCCGACCGGCTGCTGCCGGAACCGGACTCCGACCTGGCCCAGAACCTGGCTGCCGCTGCGCTGGCGGTCCTTCAGGGTCGGCGACACGGGCCGACGACAGTACCCCAGCCCTCCCCCGGGACGTAGATGAACCATCGACCATCCCGCAGCGCCGATCCGGCATTCGCTGCCCCGAATACAAGCAGCTTCGTTCCCACGAGTAATTGTGCACCGGCACCGTCGGCAAGGGAGAACACGAGTGACCATTGCAGGAATCAAAGGCCTGAAGCAGCCGCCCACCACCCATCACGGGCTGCTGGCGTGGGTCACGGACGTCGCCGCACTCACCAAGCCTGATGCGATCGTCTGGTGCGACGGTTCGGACGCCGAACGAGAGCGGCTGACCGGCAAGCTCATCGAAGCCAGGACCCTCATCCCGATGGGCCCCCGCACGTACCGGTGCGCCATGGACCCGGCGGACGTGGCCGAGGTGGGGCGGCACATCTACGTCTGCGGCCGTGAGGAGGCCACCGCTGATCCGACCGTCCCCTGGATGGAACCGATCGACATGAAGATCATCCTCACCGAGGAGTACCGCAATTGCATGGAAGGCCGCAGCCTGTATGTGGTCCCGTTCGTGCGTCTCGGCGCCGTCGACAAACACCCGATGCTGGGGGTGCAGATCACCGACTCCGAGTACGTCGTGGTCTCGATGCACCTCATGTCCGGCGCCGGGATCACGAGCTTTGCCACCTTCGGCGACGATGCCGAATTCCTGCGATGCCTGCATTCAGTCGGCGCACCACGCCGCCCCGGACAGCCAGACGTCCCGTGGCCCTGCGACCACACCAAATACGTCGCCCAATTCCCCGAAACCCACACCATTTGGAGCTACGGGTCCGGTTTCGTCATTAACTCCCTGTTGGGTGGCGATTTCGACCTCTCCGGCGTACCAATCTGACACGGCCGACGCCAGGACCGACTGCCCGGAGTTGGGGAGAAGGACTGCTAACCGCCGACGGCCGCTCTCACCAACCAGGCTCGTCACCGAGCTCAACGCAGAGGTTTGGCCGCCATCCCCCTTCCCTCCGCTTTGCCCTGCCAACAGACCTCCCTTCGGGGTGACGCACCGCAGGTGCCGCGCCGACGACTATCGACACGTGGGTGCTTCGGCCGCGTCCGACGGGACTTCTGCGGACGGCTCCGCGTCAGAGTCCCAGGAGGTGCGTGTGGCGATGCTCGAATACGAGATCAGTGTGTCCGGTGAACTGCCTACTTCGGTGCTTGACGAGGTCGAGCATTTCTCGGTCGAGATCGTCCCGGTGCGCACGGTGATGCGGGTGCCCGTGGCCGATCAGGCCGCCCTGCACGGCATCATCAACCGGCTGCAGAGTCTCGGCCTGGACCTCATCGAGGTCCGTCGGATCGGGGCCGCCGACGGTTGACTTCCGAGGCGGCCGTCGGGACGGCGGGCCACGGTGTCGGCGATCCACGAGTTCCGTGCCTGGTCTGCAGGTGGATGACCGGACGCGGCGGCGAACGGCCCCGACGAAGACCATCGACCCGGCGGCTGCCCGCGTCACCTGAAACGTCCGTTGGCAACACATCGCAGCCCCCCACACGGCAGTCGATGTCAGTTCCTGTCCATTTGGGGTACACCCCAACACCACACGCCACGCCGCCCCCAAAGCGCGTCAGGATAGAGTCCTCGATCGGGTTTCTTGACGTCTGTCTGTTCGGCTCTAGAGTCCATCCTGACGTTCCGGGCATCGAGGGGAGCCGGGCGGTGCGAGTCGGCTACGTCAGGGTCAGCAGCCTCGATCAGAACATCGTGCGGCAGCTCGACGGGATCGAGGTCGAACGCACCTTCACCGACAAAGCGTCCGGGAAGGACACCAACCGGCCGAAGTTGGCCGAGATGGTGTCGTTCGTGCGTACCGGCGACACCGTGCTCGTGCACTCGATGGACCGGCTGGCGCGCAACCTCGACGATCTGCGCCGCGTCGTGCGGATGTTGACCGGCAAGGGCGTGCGAGTGGAGTTCGTCAAGGAGAACCTCACGTTCACCGGCGAGGACTCGCCGATGGCGACCCTGCTGCTGTCGGTCATGGGGGCGTTCGCCGAGTTCGAGCGCGCGCTGATCCTCGAACGCCAGCGCGAGGGCATCGCCGCAGCCAAACAGCGCGGCGCCTACACCGGCCGCAAACCTGCTCTCACCGCCGAACAGGCCAACCAGCTGCGTGAGCGTGCCGCCGCTGGTGAACGGAAGTCCCTGCTGGCCAAGGAGTTCGGCATCAGCCGGGAAACCGTGTACGCCTACCTGAGGGCCCGAGAGCCAGCGCCGAACACCCGCTGACATTGAGCCCGAGACTCGACCCCACGGCCGAGACGGCCCGATCGTCGCTGCCGACACCCTGCTTGCCCCTTGGCTCCAGTGCCCACACCTTGCGACTCAGAACTGCTTCGGGAGTTGCCGACCTACTTTGCCCCTGGGGACACGTTCGGGAGTTCCGGGCCATCCAGGACCAGAAACTCAGAGACCGCAAGTACGCGGAGGACCGGACGCGGGAGGCCGCGGAGGACACGGCTCAGGTTGAGCATCAGGTCGAGGTCTTGCAGAGCGTTCTCGCGGCGACGCTCCGCGTTGACGACTATTTGGACCTCGAGGCCCTCAAGCGACCGCCGCAGTACCCGGTGTTCGACCCACGTTCGGTCGGCGCGCCGCCGTCGCCCCCTCGCGAGAGCGACTTCGCTGTCGAGGGGCCGTCGGTTATGGGGCGGGTGTTCGCCGCCTCCAAGCATGCGGCTCGGGCCGAGCAGCGACAGGCCGAATACCAACAAG
>DATDBV010000610.1:0-5159 GCA_036524715.1 Nakamurella sp.
CACACCAGTTCGTCGTGCACCTGCAGCAGCATCCGGCTGCGCAGGCCCTCCTGCTGGATCCGGCGCTGCACGTTGACCATCGCGACCTTGATGACGTCGGCGGCGCTGCCCTGGATGGGCGCGTTGAGCGCGGCCCGCTCGGCCATCGACCGCTTCTGCCGGTTGTCGCTGTTCAAGTCGGGCACGTACCGGCGCCGGCCGAATACGGTCTCGGTGTAGCCGTCCTTTCGGGCCTGGGCGACCGTGTTGCGCAGGTAGTCGCGGACCCCGCCGAACCGCGCGAAGTACGCCTCCATCTGCTCCTTGGCGTCGTCCACCGAGATCTTCAGCTGACCGGACAGCCCGTAGGCGGACAGCCCGTAGGCGAGACCGTAGGACATCGCCTTGATCCGCCGACGCAGCTCCGGGGTGACCTGGTCGGCGGGCAACCCGAACGCCTTCATCGCGACGAAGGTGTGCAGGTCCTCCCCCGACCGGAACGCCTCGATCAGCCCGTCGTCCTCGGACAGGGTGGCCATGATCCGCATCTCGATCTGCGAGTAGTCCGCGGTGAGCAGCAGGTCGGCATGCGGGCCGGGCACGAACGCGCGCCGGATCAGCCGGCCCTCATCGGTGCGGATCGGGATGTTCTGCAGGTTCGGCTCAGTGCTGGACAGCCGCCCGGTGGCGGCGACCGTCTGCTGGAAGGTGGTGTGGATGCGTCCGTCGTCGCCCACCGACTTGCGCAGTCCCTCGACGGTGACCTTGAGCCGGGTGACGTCGCGATGCCGGAGCAGGTGAGTGAGGAAAGGGTGGCCGGTCTGCTCGTGCAGGCTCGCCAACGCGTCGGCGTCGGTGGTGTATCCGGTCTTGGTGCGCTTGGTCTTGGGCATGCCCAGCTCGTCGAACAGCACCACCTGCAATTGCTTCGGTGAACCGAGGTTGACCTCCCGGCCGATCTCGGCGTAACAGGCGTTGGCGGCGCTGGTCACCTCGGCGGCGAAGGTGGACTGCAGGTCGTCGAGGTAGTCCGCGTCGACAGCGATGCCGTCGCGTTCCATGATGCCCAGCACGGTCATCACGGGCAGTTCGATGTCGGCCAGCAGCGACTTCTGGCCGAGGGAGTCCAGATGCTGCTCCAGGGCGTCGGCGAGGTCGATGATCGCCCGGGCCCGGACCATGTCGCGGGAGTCCTGCTCGGCCTGGCTGTTTTCGTTGTCCTCCGGGATCAGTGAAAGCTGCTGGCCTGCGTTGGTGCTGTGTTCGGGATCCAGGGTGCGGTGCAGGTAGCGCTGCACCAGGTCGCCCAGATCGAAGGTCTGCTGACCCGGAAGCGCCAGGTAGGCGGCCAGCGCGGTATCGCAGGCGACGCCGTCGACCGGCCAGCCCCGGGCGGTCAGCGCGTTGATCGCCGGCTTGAGATCGTGCCCGACCTTCGTCGGCGCCGGGTCGGCGAACCAGGCGGCCAGCGCGGCGTCGTCGTCCGGGTCGGCGCCGACCACGTCCACCACCGCCGCCTCCCCGTCGGCCGCGGCCAGGGCGAGGGTGTGCACGTCGCCGCCGCCGGGCGCCCAGGTGCCGCGGACCACCAGCCCGACCCGCCCGGTTCCGTGGTCGGCCAGCCACTGCCGGACGGTGCCGGGCGCGAGCCGGGCGCCGGCGACCTCGAAGCCCTCGGTGCTCGTCTCGTCGGCCTGCTCGAAGTACTCCAGCAGGCGCTCCCGCAGCACCCGGAACTGCAGGTCGTCGAAAATGCGGTGGACGGCCTCCCGGTCGTAGGGCAGCCGGGCCAGATCGGTGGTCGGGTCGGCGTCGATCGGCACCTCCCGGACCAACTCGGTGAGGCGCCGGTTCGTCAACACGTGCGGCAGCGCCTCGCGCAGGGCGTCGCCGGCCTTGCCGCGCACCTCGTCCACCCGGTCCACCAGCGCGGTGAGGCTGCCGAACTCGCGGATCCACTTGGTCGCGGTCTTCTCCCCCACCCCGGGAATGCCGGGCAGGTTGTCCGACGGATCGCCGCGCAGGGCCGCGAAGTCGGGGTACTGCAGCGGGGTGAGGCCGTACTTGGCCTCGACCGCCGCCGGGGTGTACCGGGCCATTTCGGACACCCCGCGCTGCAGGTACAGCAGCGTGACCTGGTCCGAGACCAGTTGCAGCGCATCGCGGTCGCCGGTGCAGATGCGGACGTTCAGGCCTTCGGCGACCGCCCGGGTGGTCACGGTGGCGATGATGTCGTCGGCCTCGTAGTTCTCCGCGGTGAGGTACGGGATCCGCATCGCGGTGAGGACTTCCTTGATCAAGTCGACCTGACCGGCGAACTCCGACGGCGAGGTGCTGCGGTTGGCCTTGTACTCGACGTACTCCTCGCGTCGCCAGGTCTGCCGGGACAGGTCGAACGCGACCGCCACGTGCGTGGGCTGCTCGTCCCGGAGCAGGTTGATCAGCATGGAGGTGAAGCCGTACACGGCGTTGGTGATCTGCCCGGTGGTGGTGGAGAAGTTCTCCGGGGGCAGCGCGAAGAACGCCCGGTAGGCCAGCGAGTGTCCGTCCATCAGCAGCAGCACCCGGTCGTCGGAGACGTCCGGGGCGGGGGCGGATGCGACGCTGCCGGCGCGGGTACCTGTCGTCGTGGGGCTCACATGGGCGAGTCTAGATTCGGGGTCCGACAGTCCCCCTTGGAGAGTGCATGAGCGAGGCTTGCCGAGTGAATCATCGACACCGCGGCGGCGCCCCATCCGGGGCGACCGAGCCTGCGAGGTGCCCCGGAAAGGCGACGCCATGACCGAACTCCCCGGCCCCGCCGGGACGCGCGCCATCGCCGCGCTCCCGCACCCCCCCGACCCCGCGCAGGTGCTGCCGATCCTGCGGGAGATGCGCGGCGAGCTGGCCGAGAAGCTGGGCATCGAGATCACCGAGTTCACCCGGGAACGGGTCGTCGCGACGATGCCGGTGGCCGGCAATCGGCAACCGTTCGGTCTGCTGCACGGCGGGGCGAGCGCGGCGTTGGCCGAGACCATGGGCTCGTTCCACGGGTCTCTGGTCGGCGGCGGCAAGGCTCCTTTGGGTATCGACCTGAACTGCACCCACCACCGGTCGGCCACCGACGGCCTGGTCACCGCGGTGTCCACGCCGATTCACGTCGGGCGGACGATCTGCACGTTCGACATCGTGATCAGCGACGAGCAGGAACACCGGATCTGCTCGGCGCGGTTGACGGTGATGCTGCGGGATCTGGCGCGCTGACCGGTCGGCGGCCCCATACGGGATCAGCTCCGGCGAGCGGAGTTCGCCGTTCTCGTCCCATCCGTAGCGCCGCATCGACTCCCGGTGCATTGCGGCGTCGGTGCCGACACCCGAAACCATGATCAGTGCCAGCTCGTACGCCTCGGTACACCGGGCCCGGGGTCCGGTGTGCTGCCGGATCCCGCGCGCGAGCTGCTCGATCGAGCCCAGGGAGCTGACCATGTCGTCGGCTTCGAGCCCGACCTCGGTGGGCGTGGTGGGCAGACCGACCGAGTGGTGAACTCCATCGAAGTCGCGGATGTCGGACGACATGTCGGTTGGTCAACCTGGGGTTGACGCAGGAGTTCGGCGTCAACTAAGGTTGACGACGTGCCGGAACCGCTGCCCGATCCCGACAATCCCACCGAAGCGCTGGCCGCAGTGGTCTCCTTGCGCCGACTGGCCGACCGGCTCGAACTCGCCGGCGTGCAGGCGGCCGTCGACCAGGGTTGGACCTGGTCGCAGATCGCCGACGCGCTCGGGGTGACCAAGCAGGCCGTGCACAAGAAATTCGGCCGCCGGATCCGGCGGGCCGCACTCTCTGACCGAAAGTGAGCCCGATTCCGATGCTCAGCGGCTTGCGGCGGGCCCGCGCCGACATCGCCACCATGAACGTGCTTTTCCCGAGCGCCGAGCGCATCGCGCGGGCCGACGGTGTCGACCGACCGGGTGCCGAGCACCTGCTGTTGGCGGCCCTGGATCTTGACGACGGGATCGCGCTGGCCGCCCTGGCCGAGAACGGTGTCGACCGGCAGCAGTTGCACGACGCGATCCGAGCACAACACACCGCTGCCTTGCGCAGCGTCGGTGTCGAGGTCGACGACGCCGCGATCGACCGACTGATCCCGCCGCCGGTTGCCCCGGCCGGCGTCTACCGGTCGCAGGGCTCCATGCAGGATCTGTTCCAAAGGTCCGCCGAGTTGGCCAAGGCCGCCGGGCGACCACTGCTCAGCGGCGACGTGCTCATGGCCGCCCTGGACGCCGACCATGGGACGGTGGCCCCACCCTTGTCGGCGTTGCGATCGACCGCACGACCCTCCGACGGAACCTTGAATCACGGCTCGGGCGTGCGTGAACGTGCGTGGCCGGTCGATGCTGGCCGAGCATCCGTTGCCCCGCAACGGGTTCGGTCCCTCCCTCGTCAAGATTGATCGCGGAGCGGCCAGCGGCTCCAGCCTTTGCCTCGATCTCGCCATCGTTTTCCGCGTCACGCGAACGAAGGCTCCCAGGCCTGGTGCCCTGTCCGAGCCGTACTCGGTCGGCGTGGTTCCGACCGAGCTATTGCTCCGACTTGCGCGGTGCCATGCAGGTGGGCGCGATATTAGAGGTTGCGACATGTCCACGACGTCCCCCATCCGGGTCGACGACGAGCTGTACGCCTCAGCGAAACTCGTCGGCCGACTGATGAGCCGCAGTGCGGCGCAGCAGGTCGCGCACTGGGCGCGGATCGGCCGCGAACTGGAGGCCTCGCGCAGCATCTCCCATCGCGCCATCGCGGCCGTCCTCGACGGCCGCCGCGATTACGACGCCCTGACCGACCACGAGCAGGCTGTCGTTTGCGCGGAGTGGGCCGAACGGATCACCGAGCGCCGCGCCTCAACCTCGCCCAACAGTTCGAGAGCGACGGACGCTCCTACGTCGAACTGGACCAGGATGGGAACGTCGTCCGGCACAGCGCAACCACCGCTCGGTCGGTCGACGCTTGAGCGGTACCGATCCGGTCCTGCACGTCATCGCCGGGCCGAACGGTGCCGGGAAATCCACGCTCTACAGCGCGGTGCTCGGACCGGCCACCCACCTGGCATTCGTCAATGCGGACCTCATCGCCACGCAACGATGGCCGGGTGCCGAGACGGTCCACGCCTACAGCGCGGCTACGCTCGCCGCCGAGGAACGTG
>DATDBV010000611.1:0-5888 GCA_036524715.1 Nakamurella sp.
GACAATGGTCTGTCCCGCAACGGCACCTACGTCAACGGTGAACGGTTGACGGGACGGCACCGGTTGCGGGACGGCGACGTGGTTCTCGTGGGGGCGACGACGCTCTCATACCGCGCCAATCGCACGACGCCCTCACCCGACACCATAGTCGCACAGAATATCGTCACCATTTATTCGCTGTCGCCGACCCAGCGGCAGGTCATCACGGCATTGTGCCGGCCGTACATTTCAGGCTCGCTCTACGCAACTCCGGCGACGAATCAGCAGATTGCGGACGAGATCTTTCTCAGCATCGACAGTGTCAAGAACCATCTCCGCACATTGTTCGGAAAGTTCGGCGTGGAAGATCTGCCGCAGAATCAGAAGCGGGCGCGCCTGGTCGAGTTGGCATTTAGATCCGGTCTGGTATCCGAGCGGAACGAATGAACTCAGCAACTCAGCGCGGAGGATCAAAGACGGTCAGGCGAGCCGGACGCCATGGCTCCGGACCTGGCGCAATAGTTGATGTCAGTGTCAGCGGTGCGGCTTGTCGGTCCGACCGCACGGGTGACCGTTCACGAGCTTTCACTCCATGTCGGGAGTCCTGGATGTCGGTGGCCGCGACGATGCTCCCTGGGTGATACGCCTCCCGGTGGGCCGCTCTCCTCTGGTGTGATCGCCGCGCATCCGCCGGTCAAGCTGTCCGCCTGGGGCGAGGTGCCGACGACCAGACGCTCCTCGCGTCCGGCTTACACCGGCAGGGCTCGGCTCTCGGCGATGCTCATCATGACCAGCGTGGAACTGAGCCGCTGCCCGCCGGGCAGGGTGCTCAGCCGGTTGTCGTAGACCTACTGGAAGTCGGGCAGATCGCGGGTGACGACGCGCAGCAGGTAGTCGGGATCCCCGGAGTGCGCTGCGCCTGCACGACGTTGAGGATGGTCGGCACCGCCTGTTCGAAGGCGTCGACGGTGTCCGGGTCGGCGCCGCGCATCGTCACGAAGACCAATGGCTCGAAGGTCAGGCCGAGCGCCGGGGCGTTCAGCCGGGCATGGTAGCCGCTGATTACGCCATCGCGTTCCCACGCCCGCAGCCGACGGTGGCACGGCAAAACGCTGAGCTGAGGGCGCCGCAGCCGATCACACGGCCAACCTTCCTCGGGGCGCTGACCCTGTCCGATCGCATCGCCGAGGCGGTCAGCGCAACCGCGACCAGCCCCCCAAGCGATGCGACGGCGCTGTCCGCGCTGCGCGACTTTCTTCATGGGCCGTCAATCGACGTCCTGGCTCAAGTGCTCGGCCGTCAGTGCCCGCTCAAGCCGTCGCCGCGGCACGGCTGTGGATGCTCTCGATGCCCTGAGGCCGCTGGGGCTTTCCCGAATTGGTCATCGGTGAGCAGTGGCATCTTGAGCGACTCGGCCAGCGCCAGGTAGAACGCGTCGTAGGCGGTGAAGTTTTCCCGCAGCGCTAATGCCCGCCGCTGGTAGGGCTGCATCGGGTAGCGCACGATCGGCAGATCCGCGAAGTCGTCGAGCATCTGCTCCGCGCGCTCGACGGCGATCGCAGGTTTCGACCTCAGCAATAGCCCTCGTATCGCCGACGTCACCTCGGCGTCGATGAGCGCCGGTGCATGGACGTGCCGTTGCCGGCCGAACCGTTGGCGTAGCTCGGCATCGTCTTGCCGGTTCTGCAATAGACGAACGACGATCGAAGCATCGACGACGGTCATCTCACAGCCGGTCGTCGTCGATGAACGACCGGATATCTTCGCCGCTGGCCTCGACACTGCCTCGGGAGGCGATCCGTGCCAGGACCTCGGTCATCGCTGGGCGGGACGCGTCATCGTGGATCAGTTCCCGCAGGTAGCTCGACAGAGACATGTTCCGGGACGCCGCGCGTGCGCGTAGTGCTTGCGCATCCGCCGACGGGACGTCGCGGACCTGAAGAATTTCGGTGTTCATATCCCACACCGTACATGGTGTTCATGAATAGTGCATGCATGTTCACGCCCGATTGTCGATCGGTAATCGGAACCAGCGCTGGTTGAACGCCCCTTGGGATAATCCGCTGGTCATTTGCGCTCCTTCGTTCCGCGGACGATAGGTGTCGCCCCTCGGCGGCGAGCCGGCCGCGTCGATGAGGCACCCCGGCCGACTGGGTGGTTTCGATCGGCAGGTGCGGCGGCCAGTGCCGGCGCGGGAACGCCCGCGGGCTGCTCGGCGCCGAGACTACGGACACCGGCGTCACACCGGACGCGGTTCGGGTGGCGACCGGACGACCGGCGGCGCACAGTGATCAGTCAGCTACCGAGCGATGACGCGCTTCCTGGCCGAACAACGCCACCGCCCACTGGTTCCGACAGGCCGAGACCCACGCGGCGTTGCACTGGAGCCCGCGGTGAGCCTCGACGAGGGCTTCGCCCGGCTGGCCGACTGGTACCGAACCCCATCGGCCGCCCCGAACCGACCTACATCGACCGGCTCCCTCGCGCCGACGCCTACAGTCGAGTCGTGAACGAGGCTTGCCAACACAGTCGCCGGCGCTCCGCTCGAGACGGCGGAGCTGGCGAGGCCTTCCCGAGGAGGGCGGAGGCGTGAGTGCAGCATCATCCGGACCGGACCCCTCGCAGCTGCGGATCGGGGACACCGAGCGCAATTCCGCCCTGGACGCGCTCGGCGAACACCTGGGCAAGGGGCGGATCGACCTCGACGAGTTCGGCACCCGCAGTGCCCAGGTCACCCAGGCCCGCACGGTGGCCGACCTGCGCGCCCTGTTCGCCGACCTGCCGCCGCCGCATCCCGCATTGCCCGGCCCGTTCGCGGTCGGCAGCGGCGCCCGGCCGGCGATCCCTACGCCCGCCACCCCAGCCCGGTCGGGGGACACACGCACTCCGGCGCAACGGGTCGCGGCGGTACTGCTCGCCACCTCCGGCATCCTGGCTCTCGTCCTGTTCTTCGTCACCAAGATGTGGATGGTGTTCCTCATCCCGGCGCTGGTCGCCGTCGCCACCAGCGCGCTGTGGGGAAGCGACTGGCGCAACCGGAGCTGAGGGCCCTCACCTGAGTTGGTCCGGGCGGCTCAGCCGGTTGCCCGGCGAACCAGATCCAGCAGCGCGGCGCCGTAGGCGTCGGCGGGGTCGGTGGCCGCGTGGTCCGACTTTTCCGGTGAGCCGGGCAGTACGGTGCGCACCAGGTACCGGTCACCGTCGCGGGACAGCGACCGGAAGGCGCCGGCCAGCAGCTCTCGCAGCTGGTCCTCCCGCGGCAGCCACAGCGCGTCGTCCGCGGACGTCGAATCCAGCGCCCACTCCGTGGTGCCGTTGAAGGCCAGCACCCCACCGCCGGCCGCCTCGTGCGCCTGCACCACCATGTCCGACAGCGTGAACACCTCGCCGTCGAACGTGCCGCGGGTGAGCAGGAACCGGTCGCCGGACCGCAGGTGCCAGACCAGGCCTGCGTCCCGCAGCGCGGTCGCGAGTTCCGTCGAGATCACCACTGCATTGTCCCCGCGGCCCCCGCGCCCACCCCCTCGTGTTGATCATGCAGCAGGTGTTCCTATGACCGACTCTCAAGAACACCTACTGCATGATCAACAGCAAGAGGAAGGGCGGGCCTCAGCCCGGGTAGAACGGCGAGGAGCCGATCAGGAACGGCTGGCCGGACACCGGCGACTGCCAACTGCCGTCGGCCTGGCCGCCCACCAGCTTCCACACCCGGCCACCGAAGGTGATCAGCATCGGCTCGGCGACGCCCACCGCCAGCCCATCGATGTTGCCGAAGATCCCGTTGTCGGTGATCTTGCGCGACTCGTACCCGTCGATGCTGATGTTCCAGAGCCCGCGGAAGCCGTCCGGAGCGGTCGCGGCGGCCACCACCAGCTCCAACGAGTTGGCGAAGGTGACCGGTCCGACGTCGTGCAGGTCGCTGCGCAGCGGCGTCAGGCGTGAGATCGCCAACGGGACCTGCCCGGCCGACTCGTCCCGACCGGCGCCGGCCGCCGTGGTGGCGGTCGGCGCCGACGCACCTTCGCCCTCGGCGGGGGTCAAGACGCCGACATACAACTGCCCACCGGCCACGATCGCCACCAGGACACCATCCGGAGACAGCGCCAACGCGGTGACGTCGCCCTTACCGTCAAGTTCCTCGGCCGGAACCCGTTCCCGGCTCGGCGTACCGGAGGTGGACACCCGGTACACCTCCGGTTTGGTGCGGCCGTTCTGCACCACCCAGGCTTCGTCGCCGGACCGGGTCAGGCTCGGCTGGGTGAGCGCATCGGCCTTGAGCGCCGGGTCGGCCCGGTCGACCTGTTCGGGTGAGGTGAGCAGCAACTGCTGGCCGCCTCCGGGGTCGACGGCGACGGCTGCGGTCACCCCGGTCGTCGCCGACGCGGCCGCGGACAGGACCGCGGGGGAGCCCGTGCCCAGCGGCCCGGCCACCGGTTTGCCGTCCAGCAGCCCGGTGACGGCCCCGGACGGGCCGACGTAGAACGGATCGGACGCCAGTTGCCCGGTGCCCGGCAGCCGGTCCGGGTCGAACGAGGTCACCGAGTTGATCGTGTACACCGGCTGCGCCGGGTCCAGCGGCACGCCGTCGACGCTGATCGAGATGCGCGGGGTGGTCGGCGACAGTGTCCACACCACCTGGGCGGCCAGGGCCCGCCGCGCCTCGGTGGTCGAGGTGTTCACGCCGGTGAAGTCGACCTGCAGGACTCCGTCGGAGTCGACCGAGGGATTCGACCGCAGGCTGGACCGGTCGGTGAAGCTGCTCGTCACCGCGTCCGTCAGGGACTCGGCCGGCCCGTCCAGCAACAGCGCCAGCAACCGGCTGGCCCGGTTGGCCGGGGTCTGACCGATCACGATGTGCCGGATGTCGGGAACCACGACGGTCTCGGAGGGATCCAGGAAGTACAGCACCCGCTGGCGGTAGGCGGCCGGGAAGTCCGAGCCGGTCAGGATCAGCTCGGCCGGCGGGTCGCCGATCCGCCATTCGTCGTCGACCTTCACCAGGTGCATCGACCGGGCGAAGCCGGCGGAGATCGAATGGAACGAGCGGCTGGTGTCCAGGCCACCCGGCGAGTTCCCCGTCACCGTCACCGATCCGGGGGCGGTCGAGTCGACCTCGGTGCGGTAGTTGTCGTCCAGGATCACCACCGGCTGGGTGCTCGGTTGCCAGTTCGCCTGCGCGTCCGGCGTCAGAAACTGACGGGCGGCCGCAAAGCTCGATCCGGTGCCGCCGTCGGCGTCCGGCCGGGCGCTGGCCGCGATGAACCCGCGGACGATCTGGTCGGGTTGGGCCCCGGGAGTCGGAGCGTCCGGGGCGACGGGATCCACCTGATCGGCGATCCGGGTGACGTCGATGGCGGCGCTCGATCCCGGGATGGCGGTGCACCCCGCGGCCAGCAGGGCGGTCAGCAGGATCAGCAGCGCGCCGACGAGCCGGCGTCGGGACGGCCACCGATCCCGACGGCCGCCGCCGGGCCGCGGCGTGGCGGCGCTCACCGGGCCACCGGGCTCTGGGCGGCGACATCCGCATCGGGACCATCCGTCGCGGACGCCGATTCCACCGACGAATCCGACCCCGAACCCGAACCCGAACCCGACGACGAACCCGACGACGAACCCGAAATCGAACCCGACGACGAATCCGACCCCGAATCCGACCCCGAATCCGACCCCGAATCCGACGACGAATCCGACGACGAATCCGATCCGGCCGGGGTCGGCCCCGCCGGCGCGCCGGACGAGGAACCGGCGGGCGGCTCGTCGTCGACCCCGGCGCTGATCAACGTCGCGGCGGCGCCGGCGACCGGCACCGACGCCGGGTGCAGGTCGTCCTCGCTGGGCACGGGCTTCAGGGTGCCGTCCTCGACCATCATCCGGACCGGGAGCTGGCCGTCCGGCACGGCGCCGGACGC
>DATDBV010000612.1:0-7759 GCA_036524715.1 Nakamurella sp.
CGGCACGCGAGGCTCCAGGGTCGGGGCCCAGCCAGAGCTCCAACTGCGTGGCCACGGTCAAGATCACGGCCGCGACCAGGTCCATCGGCCGCGGCGCCCATCCAGGCATGCCGCCAGCCTAGGGCCGCACACCGGCCGGCGCCTCACCCGTTCGAGCGACAAGGACCCTCCGCGACGTCATCCCTGCGATGGACACACAACCGCCCGTCCTGCCGATGCGCACCCCCACACCAAGCCGCGACGGTGGCTGAAGGAGCGGCACGGCGCCGACCCACCGACACATCGGAGGATGACATGAACACCACCAGCCGCACATCATCGATCGCCCACCGGATCCGTCGCTACGCGGCCGCGGGGTCGCTGCTCGCCTTCCCGGCCCTCCTCGTCGTCGAGGCGGTGCTTGACCCCGCGCCCGGAGGCACCGGGGAGGTGATGTTCACTGCCGCCTCCGACCATGCCGGCGCCCTGCTCGCGTCCGCCGTCCTGCTCATGCTCTCCGGGATCTTGATGGTGCCTGCCGTCGGCGGCCTCCTCCATCGGGCGCGGAACCGCGGCGCCGGCCTGGCCAACCTGGCGGCCGTCCTCGGTGTGCTGGGCGGCTTTGGGCACTTCGCGATCGGCATGTTCTACCTCGTCGCGCTGGCCCTCCCCGGCGGAGACCAGAACGCCATGATCGCCTACATCGAGCGACTCAACGCCACACCGGCCCTCGGCGCCATCGCGTTCCCGTTGATCCTCTGCTTTGGATTGGGCGTGGTCGCCATGGCCTGGGCGGCCTGGCGGACCGGGCTGATCGGCTGGTGGGGACCGATCGGCGTCACCGCCGTCGTTGTCCTGCACGAAGTGATGCCGACCAGCATTCCGTCGATCGACATCGCCGCCCTCGGTGTCCTCACCGTGGTCTTCGGCTACCTGGGTGTCCGGATCGCCACACTGAGCGACACCGAATGGGGCCCCGTTCCCCAAGCGCGTGCCGCATTCGCACCCGCCACCGTCTGACCCCGAATTGGCGATCCCGGTGAGGGTGATAGCGGACCAGCCGAAACCCAGCACCCCGGGAACAGTCACCCCTGGCTTCACGACCCGCTTCGGTCATAGAAGACTGGACGGCTGCGAGTGATGGGGTGTTGTCAGAGTTGGCGCTTCGAGGGGTGGTGGCCACTCGCGCGCGAAGGGGCGTTGTATGTCACCACGTCCTTGCCCCGATCCGCGGACGGCTGGCTGGTCGTCAGGGTCGTGCGGTAGCACGCCGGCAAGCCGGTCGCGGCTGCGGCGGTCGGCGTCGGTGTTGGAGTCTGCGTTGAGTGCTCTGGTGGGAGGGGGTTTCCGTGGTCGAGTCCGGACAGCCGCGACAGCGTCAGCGACCGAGGGGGGCGGCGCGGTTGTGGTTGGCCAGTCCCGGCTATCGCTCGTTGTGGAGTGCACGCACGTGCTCCTACCTGGGTGACGCCCTGCTGTTGGTGATCTTGCTGCTGCATCTGGCTGACACAACGGGACAGGCGCTGAGCGTCGCGCTGCTTCTGCTGGTCGGCGACTTCGCGCCGGCTCTGCTGGGCCCTCTCACGGGGACGGTCAGCGACCGCTTCGGACCCAAGCGGGTGATGGTCGTCTGCGACATCACGCAAGGCGCCGCGGTGGTGTTGATGGTGCTCGTCACGGAGGCGTTGCTGCCGCTGCTGATCTTGGTGGGTGTGCGGGCGGTCGCCGGGCAGGTGTTCCTGCCGGCCAGCCGGTCCGCGGTGCCGATGCTGGTCGCCGACAATGACCTGGGCCGCGCCAACGCCGGCTTGGGACTGGGGGTCAATCTGGCCGAGATCTTCGGCCCGATACTCGCCGCGGCACTATTGTCGGCTGTGGATGTGCGCGCTGGCTTGTGGGTGGCGGCCGCTGTCTTCGGCCTGTCGGCACTGTTGGTGAGCACGCTGCCAGGGTTGCCGCCCGTTGCTGACGCCAAGGAGGAGACGGTCGGGTTGTTGGCCGCGACCCGGTCGGGGCTGGCGTTCGTCTGGTCAACATCGCTGGTCAAGATCATCGTGGCCGGGTTCGTCGGCACTGTCGTCTTCAACGGCATCGATGACGTGGCGTTGGTCTTCTTGGCCGTCGACGTCCTCGGCGGGTCCACCGCCCAGGCCGGACTGCTCTATGCGGCCGTCGGTATCGGCCTGGTGGCCGGGTTCTTGGCGCTGTCGAATGCCCGCGTCCGGGTGCCGATGGTGCCGCTGCTGGTGATCGGCCTGGCCGTGAGCAGCGCCGGCAACCTGCTCACCGGCTTGGCTGGGGCGGTGGCGGTCGCCTTCACCTGGCAAGCGGTGCGGGGGATCGGCATCGCCGCCGTCGACGTCGCCGTCAGTACCCTCCTCCAGCGCACGGTCCCGCCCGCGATGCTGGGCCGGACCTTCGGGAATCTGTACGGGGCCGTCGGCCTCGCCGCCGGCCTGTCCTATGTGGTCGGGGGTCTGGCGCTCAACGTCACCTCCGCTCGAGTCGTTTTCGTGGTCGCCGGAGCCGGCGGGTTGCTGGTCACCGCCGCGACCGCAGCGGTGCTGCTGTGGCGCGTACGAAGGCACCACCCAGGCGCGCCTTGCCCCAGTTCAGATGCGCCCAGGTAGTCAGTGGCCCCGGGCGCACCAAGATCTCGTCGCGACCAACCGGCGGCGCAATCGCGGCAGCCGGCCGGGGAGTATAGGTCCGGATCCGGGGCCAGGTTGGGAGACGTACACCGACCGCGACTGTAAGGCTGGGTCGCGCAGTGACCAAGGCGGCGGCACAGAACCGTTCGGCGACGGCTTGTCGATCCGGTCGCCGGAGCGCGGCAAGAACGGTCAGATCGTCACCACTGGCCGACAGGGATCGGAAAGGGCGAGTATCGGGAACTCACCCTCGGTGTTGGTACCAACCGGAGTCCTGAAGGAACCGAGATCTAGGAAACGTCTCGCCAAGTCCAGGCCAACGGCACGGTGTGAGCTGATTGGGGCTACCCCTACGCTCAGCAGATGAGTGAGAACCTGTCCGAGCATGTGGCCGAGAACCGCCGCTATTGGGATGCCATGGCCGAGGAGTGGGTCAACGGCGGTGAGCGGGCGTGGGAGCAGGAGCCGCGGTGGGGGGAATGGCAGATCCCGAACACGGAGCTGCCGTTGCTTGCCGATGAGATGCATGGGCAGAGGGCGATCGAGCTCGGATGCGGGACGGGCTATGTGTCGGGGTGGATGCGGCGGCGGGGCGCGTCGGTGTACGCGATCGACAACTCCGAAGCCCAGCTGGCGACGGCGCGGCGGCTCAGCGGACTGCATGGGCTCGACGACATCGCATGGGTACATGGCAACGCAGAAGCGGTCGCCCAGCCGGACGGCTCGTTCGACTTCGCGATCAGCGAGTACGGGGCGGCGATCTGGTGTGAACCGGCCGCCTGGATCAGCGAGGTGTACCGCCTGTTGCGACCCGGCGGTGAACTCGTGTTCCTCGGGAATCATCCGTTGGCGTTGGTGTGTGCACCGATCGACGGGTCGCTGCCGGCGTCCGAGCGTCTGGAGCGTTCCTACTTTGGTCTGGGTCGGCTGGACTGGCGCGATGCCATCGACGAGCCGGGCGGCATCGAGTTCAACCTGCCCATCTCCTCATGGATGCGACTGTTCCACCGCATCGGTTTCGCCGTCGTCGACTACATCGAGATCCAAGCACCCGAGTCGGCGACCGGCACAGGGGGCACCGTGACTGCGGGCTGGGCCCAACGCTTCCCCTCCGAGCAGGTCTGGCGCCTCCAGAAACCGTAGGGGCTGGGGCCGATCGGGCAGCACCCCGGTCGGCCTCCGCGCCACCTTGACCGTGGAGCCTGTTGCTCGACGCGTGGGGCCAGGTGATGCGCGGAATCTTGGGGCCCGCTTGTCGACACCCCTCGCCACAAGTTCAAGAGGACACTTGGAGCGACCGAGGCCAGCACGTAGCCCCTTCCTATCCGCTCCTAGCGCCAAGGTTGCTGGCGGTAGCCGTCATCCTCGTCGGGGCAGTTCTGCTTGTCCGCGTCGTCAGGCGATCGAGGGTGATCTCGACCGTCACCCGCGGCTCGTGTCCGGCCGGGACGTCGACGCTGATCGCGTTCTCGGCCGAGATGTTCGCGTCCCATCCGATCCGGACCCGACCCACGGCGGGTCGACGACGAGAACCAACTCGACGGTCTCGTCCAGGTCGCTTCCGACTTCCTCTGCGATGTCGAAGGCAAAGACGCCTCCCTCCAGAACCATCGTGCCGTCCGCGTCTGCCACCCGAGCTGCCCGACGCAACGACACCGCGCGCAACCCGAACGTGTGCAGGTAGCGGGCCGCGAACGTGCGCCGTACCGAGTCGTTCCGCCACGGAAGCTCTTGAATCGCTTGAGGCTCTCGAGGATCGACTCCCGGAGGCGCAGTCATAGGGACACCAGAGCCAAAATGAACAGGGCGAACGCCGCCCAGGTCGTCACAAGTTGGATCCAGTTGATCGTGAAGTAGCGCTGCCGTACCGCCTCCCAGTCCGCCGGCAGAGCCTCAAGGTCCCAGGCCAGGATCACCTTGTAGGTCGGTGTCTTCCACACGTTGGAGACGATGAGGATCCCGACGATCCAGACGACCAGGGCGATCGCGGTGAACACGAACGAGGTGGCGCCGGGATCGTCAATAAGAAGCACGAGCGCGACGAGTGACGCGATGGTCGTCCCAGCCGACCATTCGTAGTTGTATACCTTGCCCATGGGATACCCCGGGAGACCGGCGGCCGAAGTGGCCGAACGTTTCCGGGACCATCGCTCGTCCGCTCAAGTGCAGCTGGAAGGAACCGTTGAGTTCGCAGCACCTGTTGGCTCAGGACTTCTGTCGTCGGCATGGGCAGCTCCTTCTCATGAGTGGGGTCCGTGTCTTGATCTTGGACAGATGACTACCAACGAACGTCGAAAGCTCACTGGCTCGCCTCCTCGCCTTGATCAATGGGTTCAGGGCGAGCGTGATCGTTCCCAGCGGGATCGCGCTCAGCCGCACCGACAGGTAGGCCTGTTTGAGCGAGGGGGTGCGGGAAAGCAGTTGGTAAGCGCCGGACATGGCATGCCTCAGGAGATATGCCCACCCCTCGGGTTCCGAACTCCCAACTCACGGCGTCGGGATCGGACCGCCGATGGGTTCATCATGCCCGAGCATTGCGCGGGACGCACGCACGCAGTTGCCGGCCTGCATCGCCGCCCCGAGCCGCTGGACCGCGGCCTTCTCGGCCTCGTAGATCTCGCCGAGGATCCCGCTCATGCCGGCGAGGACCGCGGCGATCTCCTCGGCGCCGAGCGGCGGCTCAGCGGCGTAGCGGTCACGCAGCGCCCAGAGCTCCTCAGCCGATGCCGCCCGTTCGGTCCGGCCGGCATCGCCCTCCGCGACCGCCCCGGTCACCTCGGCGGTCAGCTCCCGGGCCCGGCCGCAGGCCGGAACATCGACCGGTACGGCCGTTTCGGCGAGGGTGTGCCACAGCCCGGCGATCTCCGCCCAGCGCCGGGCCTCGTCGCCGAGGCCCGGTTCGTCGAGTAGGGCGGCCGCTTCGGTCAACCCGGCCGCGAACTCGCGGCGTAGGCTGCCTCCGGTCATCCCGGCGGGCTCGACACCTTCCCAGACACTCAGCAGCGCCCCGAACAGGCTGGCTCCGTCGGCGAACACCCGGGGCCAGGCCTTGGCCGGCCCGGATGCCACCAGCATCCGGGCCCACTTCCGCCAGGCCGGGACGGCGAAGGAGTCCGACGTGCCGCCCAGGGATCCGACCATGTCCTCGAGGCCGGTGCGTACCGCGGCCCGCAGCCGATCGTCCGGGAGGACGACGTCCCGGGTGCGGACGGCGAGCAGGGTATTCCGATAGCTGACCACCCGGGCTCGCGCTCGGTCAAAGGCGTCGCCGGTCACGGTCAGCGGGGCCAGGGTCCGGTCGTCGACGTGGATCCGCCCGTCCTGCTCGGCGTACGCGACCACCGGATGGCCGCCGCCGCCGTCGAGCCAGGCCGGCAGATGCCAGTAGCCGAGCAGGTATCGGTCGGGCCAGACGATGACCGGCTGTCCGGCCCCGAGCTCCCGCCGGAGCTCCGCCGCCGAGCCCACCGCTCCGGAGGTCCGAGACCAGTCGGCCGACAGGCCGAGCCGGGGAATGACCTTGGTCAGGCGGCGGTCGAAGTAGTGCGCGGAGTTGGTGAACCCGAGGGTGACGATCCGGCCGTTGTCGTGTTGGAACTCCCAGAGGATGTACCCGGCGCCGAGGCCGCCGGCGACCAACAGGATCAGCTCCTCCGAGAGTGGTCCCGCGCTGCCCACCACGCCGGCGTGGGCCAACACGTTGGCCATCGCCGCCGCATCGGGCTCGGACCCGCCCCGCAGGGTCCAGCCAGCATCGACCACCGGTCCCGGATGATCGTGGATCCCGCCGCCCCCTACGAGCTGGGCCCGGGCCGCGGCGTACCGCTCGCCGGTGGTCGCCATCCGGGCCCGGATGCGGGCCTTGAGGTGCTTCTGTGTGGTCACATCGAAACCTTCCGGCCGCATCCAGACGCTCGACTCCACGCCTCGAAACGTCGCCGCGACCGTGCTCCAGATGTGCCTGTCGGTTGACTGTCCCGGAGGCTCTCGAGGTCCCCTTTGCTCCCGCACCGCCGAGCCGCGTGGAAACTCGATCAGGGAGTTCGGCGTCAGACCCGCCGTGCGGTCAAGGCTACCGTCCCCCGGCGGGTACTGCTGACAAGCTTCTGTACAGCGCACCGCACGGGGCAGCCCGGCAACGGGCGTCGGAAAGGGCTCTGATGTTCGAAGGCAATGATGGCTCCACAACGTAGCCGTCGGCCCACCGGAACAGGCCACCCGGGGAGGCGAAACGCCGCTGAGCTCCTACGCCGGCTTCGGACAGCCATGCTGGCGCCGGCCGGCGGCCGGATCCTGGAGGTGAGCCATCGGCTCGGGCAGCGTGCAGGGATTACGTGAACTCGGGCATGATCCTCTCCGCGATCAGCCGAAGCTGGGTGTCCACGTCGGCAACGCCCTCGATGTCGCGACCCATGAAGGTCTTGACCAGGGATGCATCGGTGATTGCGAGGATCATGTGGTTCACGCCAGCCGCCTCGATCTCCTTCAGCTTGGCCACGCACTCTTCGGGGGTGCCGGCTACCGACAAGATGTCGCCGATCTCGGGGGTGGTGGCGTCGATGGCGCCTGACAGATCGCCGGCTCCGAGCGCGGCGAGGGCGGGCTTCAGGTCCTCCGGCGAGACTCCGTTGCGTACCAGCTGCTCGTCCGGCATCGAGGAGGCATACAACCCGACCATCGACCGGGCGGCGTCCTTGGCAATGGATGAGTCCTCGCCGGTCGCGAACACCACCCAGGCGCCGATGTCCAGGTCGGCCACGTTCTTGCCTGCCCGCTCGGCGCCGATGGTCATGTTCTCGACCATGTACTCGTACGCGCTGCGGGTGTAGCTCAGCGCGTGGTGGCAGCCGTCGGAGACTTCCGCAGCCACCTGGAACGACTTCGGCCCGCGCATCGCGCCCATCTTCACCGGCACCCGCTCCTGCACCGGCCGGGCGAAGGTGAACAGCCCTGAGTACTGGAAGAACTCACCGTCGAAGGTGATCGCGCCGTCGTCGAGCAGGGTTCGGATCACGTGCACGCCCTCCTTCACCCGGGACAGCGGCTTCTGCTTGTGCCAGTCCATCCCGTACTGCGCGAGCAGGCCGAAGTTGCCCGACGACAGCACGACCTCGGCCCGGCCCCCGGTC
>DATDBV010000613.1:0-10601 GCA_036524715.1 Nakamurella sp.
GATCGCCCCGCAGAGCGTTCACTCGACAGTCGGCCCGGCATCGCGGCCTCGGCCGTCCACTGAACGCTGTTCGGGGTCCGACGGGCAGATCGCCCCGCACGGCGTTCACTCGATGGTCCGGCCGGCCCGCGAATGACCGCCGCCGCCACCGATCGAGTGGTGCGTGTGCTCGGAATCCGTCACCACGGGCCGGGTTCCGCCCGAGCCGTGCTCGCCGCCCTGGAGCAGCTCCAGCCCGATCGGGTGCTGATCGAGGGGCCGCCGGAGGCCGACCCGCTCGTCGTGTTCGCCGCCGATCCCGACCTGGTGCCACCGGTCGCGCTGCTGGCATACCGGAACGACGACGCGTCGTCGGCCGCGTTCTGGCCCTTCGCGGTGTTCTCCCCGGAATGGCAGGCGATCAGCTGGGCAGCGCGCCGGGGAGTGCCGGTGTCGTTTATGGACCTGCCCGCCGCGATGCTGCTGGGTGCGGCCACGGCGCCGGATGCGGCCGGGCGCGAGTCGGACGACGTCGAGCCGGACCACGGCGGACCGGGGGCGAAGGCGGACGAGACGACCGAGGACACAGCCGTTCCCGTGGCCACGGTACGCAGCGACCCGATCGCCGTGCTCGCCCGGACGGCCGGGTACGACGACCCGGAACGCTGGTGGGAGGACGTCATCGAAACCCGGCGGAACGAGGGTTCGTCCGGCAACCCGTTCGATGCGGTCACCGAGGCGATGAGTGCGGTCCGGGCCGACCGTCCGGAGACCGACGCCCAGACCCTGCGGCGCGAGGCCCACATGCGCAAGGTGCTGCGCGCCCAACTCAAGGCCGGCGCCGAGCGGATGGCGGTGGTGTGCGGCGCCTGGCACGCGCCGGCACTCGCGGGCACACTGCCCGGCAAGCCACCTACCGCCACTGCCGACAACGCCATGCTGCGTGGCCTGCCGACCGCGAAGGTCACCCTGACCTGGGTGCCGTGGACCCATTCCCGGCTGGCTGCCTCGTCCGGCTACGGCGCCGGGATCGACTCCCCGGGGTGGTACCGGCACCTCTTCACCGCCGCCGAGCATCCCCTCGAACGGTGGATGACACTGGCGGCGGGCATCCTGCGCGAACGGGACCTGCCGACGTCGACCGCGCACGTCATCGAGGCGGTCCGGCTCGCCCGGACGCTGGCCCACCTGCGCGAACGACCCGAACCCGGGTTGACTGAGGTGATCGACGCGACCCGCGCGGTGCTGTGCGAGGGCAGTGAGCTGGCGGTCGGCTTCGTGCTCCGTGACGCGGTGGTCGGGGAGGAACTCGGCCGCGTCCCCGACTCCGCGCCGATGGTGCCGCTGGAATCGGACATGCGGGCGACGGCGAGATCGCTGCGCCTGCGGTTCGACGCCACCGCCAAGGAGGTCACCCTGGACCTGCGTAGCGGCAATGACCTGCGCAAGTCGCAGCTGTGGTGGCGGCTGGGCATCCTCGGCATCGACTGGGCGAGCACGGCCGAGGTCGCCGGTACCGGCACTTTCAAGGAGGCCTGGACGGTGGCCTGGCAGCCCGAGCTGTCGGTGCGGCTGGTCGAGGCGTCGGTCTGGGGCACCGTCGTCGCGGACGCCGCGGCCCGCCGGCTGGTCGACCGGGCCGAAACCTTGGCCGCCTGCACCACCGCGATCGCCGACGCCATCACGGCCGACCTGCCCGCCGCGATGACCGAGCTGCTGGACCGGCTGGACCGGCTGGCCGCGGGCACCGCCGATGTCACCGGGCTGCTGGAGGCGCTTCCGGCGCTGGTGAAGGCCCAGCGGTACGGCACGGTCCGGGGCACCGACACCGGGGCGGTCGCCGCCGTCGCCCAGGCCGTGCTCACCCGGATCTGTGCCGGGCTGCCGGCGGCCCTGGGTGGCCTCGGTGCGGACGCGGCCCGGGAGATCCGCGGACCACTGGAGCAGACCAATGAAGTGGTGCCGCTGCTGCCGCCGGGTCCGGCCCGGGACGGCTGGTACCGGGCGCTGGCCCAGGCGGGGGAGCGGCACGACCTTCCCCCGCTGCTCGCTGGGCGGATCGTCCGGCTGCTGATGGACGCCGGGATGCTGCCCCGCTCCGAGGCCGCTGACCGGCTGCACGCCGCCCTCTCGGTGGGCCCATCGGCGGGTGAGAAGGCGCAGTGGGCCGAAGGTTTCACTGCCGGCGGGGCGCTGCTGCTGATCCATGACGACGCCCTGCTGGCCGTGCTGGACCGATGGGTGCGCAGCCTGGGCGACGAGGAGTTCCTGGAGATCGTGCCGCTGCTGCGGCGCGGGTTCGGTACCTTCGCGCCGGCCGAACGGGGCAATCTGTTGCGCGCCGCCCGCACCCTGTCCGGTGTGTCGTCGGCCCCCGCCGATCCGGACCTGGACCTGGGCCGGGCCGGCGCCGTACTGGCGACCGCCCGGCTGTTGCTGCGGGGAGCGACATGAGCGAGGCTTGCCGAGCGAACCATCGGCGCTGTCATGTCGGCGCCCGGTGCGGGGCGACCGAGCTTGCGAGGTGCCCCGGATGGGTGGCGACATGACCATCGGCAGGGCGGGCCAGATGACTGAGCACCCCGAAATCGACGAGACCGAGCGGCTGCGCAGATGGCGGCTGCTGGTCGGCGACGAGAACCCGGACGATCATGGGTCGAGCGTCAGCCTGTCCGCCGATGACCGGCGCATCGACGCCGCCCTGGCCGCCATTTACGACAGCACCGGTCCGCAGGACACCGGCGGGCGGCGGTCGGCCGGTTTGGGTGCGACTGCGCCGCGGGTGGTCGGCTGGCTCGGCGACATCCGCACGTACTTCCCGTCCTCGGTCGTCCAGGTGATGCAGCGCGACGCGGTGGACCGGCTCGAACTGCACCAGCTGTTGCTGGAGCCGGAGCTGCTGGACGCGGTGGAGCCGGACGTGAACCTGGTGGCCACGCTCATCGGGATGAGCCGGCTGCTGCCCGAGAAGTCCCGCGCCACCGCACGTTCCGTGGTCGCCCGGGTGGTCCGGCAGATCGAGGAGCGGATCGCCGACCGCACCGCCGCCGCGGTGCACGGCGCGCTCAACCGTTCGGCCCGCACCCATCGACCCCGCCGGCACACCGACATCGACTGGCCGCGAACCATTTCCGCGAACCTGAAGAACTGGCTGCCCGAGCACCGCACGGTCGTGCCGGAACGGCTGGTCGGGTACGGGCGCCGGCAGAACATGGTGCAGCGCAACGTGGTCGTGGCCATCGACCAGTCCGGGTCGATGGCCGAGTCGGTCGTCTACGCCTCGATCTTCGGTGCCGTGATGGCGTCGTTGCGGGCGCTGCGCACGTCGCTGGTGGTGTTCGACACGAAGGTGGTCGACCTGACCGATCAGCTGCACGACCCGGTCGAGGTACTGTTCGGCACCCAGTTGGGCGGCGGCACCGACATCAACGCCGCCGTCGCCTACTGCCAGGACTTGATCGGCTCGCCCATCGACAGCGTCTTCGTGCTCATCTCCGACCTGTACGAGGGCGGCATCGAGGGTGAGCTGATCCGCCGAATGAACGCGATGAAGCTGGCCGGCGTGCAGGTGATCGCGCTGCTCGCGCTGTCGGACTCCGGTGCACCGTCCTACGACCGGAACCACGCGGCCGCGCTTGAGGCGATCGGCGTTCCCGCCTTCGCTTGCACCCCGGACGCGTTCCCGGAACTGCTGGCCTGCGCGATCGAGCGCGGCGACGTCGGCGCGTTCGCGCACCGGTTCCGGGCCGAGTCCGGCTGATTCCGGCTGATTCCGGCGGGCGTGACGGGCCGCGTCGGTCGTACGGTTGCCGCATGCGCGTCATCCCCGGCCGTTCGCGTCGGATCCTCGAACTGGACCTGACCGAGATGCCCGTCGAGCACGAGCCCGGCGATCCGTTGGCCCGGCTCCGGCAGCGAGGCCGCCACGGTCTGCGGCCCACCCTGCGCGCCCTGCACGAGGCGGCCGACGATCCGCGGGTGGTGGGTCTGATCGCCCGGGTGGGGGGCCCGGCGCATTGGCCGGTCGCGCAGGAACTGCGGGCGGGAGTGCGGGCCTTCGCCGAGGGCGGCAAGCCGACCCTCGCCTGGGCCGAGACGTTCGCCGAGCAACCGGGTGCGATGGCCGGCTACGTGCTCGCCACCGCCTTCGACGAGCTGTGGCTGCAGCCCGGCGGCGAGTTGGGTCTGCTCGGCGTCGCCCTGGAGACCACCTTCGTCCGGGGATCGCTCGACAAGTTGGGCCTGGAACCGCAGTTCGACCAGCGGCACGAGTACAAGAACGCGGCCGACCAGATCATGCGGACCGAGTTCACCCGAGCGCACCGGGAAGCACTCGACCGGATCGTCGAGTCGGTCTTCACCGACGCCGTCGAGGAGATCGCGCGGGGGCGCCGGCTGGATCCGGCGGCGGTGCGGGCCCTGGTCGACGGCGGGCCCCGCCCCGCGCAGGCCGCCCGCGACGCCGGCCTGGTCGACCGGCTCGGCTACCGCGACGAGGCGATCGCGGCCATGCGCCGGCGGGTCGGCGACGATGCGGAGCTGCTGTTCGCCGACCGGTGGCGGCCCCGGCGCCATACCCGCCTGCCGCGCCGGCACCGAGGACACGTCGCCCTGGTGCAGGTCCAGGGGGCGATCACTTCCGGTCGCTCCCGCCGCGGCCCGATGGGCCGGACCGCGGGCAGCGACACCGTCGGCGCGGCGCTGCGCGCGGCCGCCGCGGACGACCGGGTGCGGGCGGTCGTGCTGCGGGTCGACTCCCCGGGCGGCTCCGCGGTCGCGTCCGAGACGATCTGGCATGAGGTCGTCCGGCTCCGGCAGGCCAAGCCCGTTGTCGTCTCGATGGGCGCCCTGGCCGGCTCCGGCGGCTACTACGTCGCCTGCCCGGCCGATCGCATCGTCGCCCTCCCGGCCACCCTGACCGGATCGATCGGGGTGTTCGGTGGCAAGGTCGTGGTGCGGGCGCTGATGGCCCGGTTGGGCCTGACCTCGGCGGCCGTCGAGCGGGGCGAGCATGCCCGGATGTTCTCGGCCCAAAGGGGTTTCGACGACGACGAGAAGCTCAATCTGGCCGCATCAATGGACGCGATCTACGACGATTTCGTGGACAAGGTGGCCCTGGGTCGCGGCCGGCCGCGCGAGGAGATCGAGGCGGTCGCCCGAGGTCGGGTCTGGACGGGGCGGGACGCGCTCGATGCCGGACTGGTCGACGAGTTGGGCGGCCTCCGGGACGCGGTGCGCCTCGCCCGGTCCCGCGCCGGCCTGCCCGACGATGCACCGGTCCGGCCGCCGATCCACCTCGGTCCGCTCGCCCGGTTGGGCCGACCGAAGAACTCCGCCGACCCGCGGGCGAGCCTGGGGGCCGCGCTGCCCGGACCGGCCGACCTCGCCGCCGCCCTCGCGCTACCGGCCGCTGCCACCCTGCGGATGCCGCCGGTGCGGCTGAGCTGACGACGAGCGGCTCGGGACCGTTTCGAGCGCCGCCGGGCGGGGCTCAGGCGCACTCTCTCTCCGCGATCAGCTCCGTGGTGATCGCTCCGGCAAGTCACCGGTCGCCGCCAGGTGCCGGGCGATCGGGTCGTGAAAACTGGTCATCGCCAGCACATTCTGTATGTCGTCGACCACTCGGGTGAGCGGATAGGCGATCTCGGACTCGATCTCGGCGACCGCCGCCTCGGTGGCCCGCCACTCGGCGGCGAGCCGGGGAACGATCCGGCGTGCCTTCGGCGAGAGTTCGACCACCCGGGTCCGGGCGTCCCGGCCGGTCCGGGTCCGCACGAACCCGGCGGCTCGCATCGCCGCCACCTTCTGGCTCGTCGCCGAGTGCGTGCGGTCGACGACGTGGCGAGCTCCGCGATGGTCATCGGTCCGCGCGCGGCGAGCCGCAGCAACTCCATGACGAAGGTCGGCTTGAGACCCTCGATCCCTGCCTCGTCGTCCGGCCGGGCGATATCGCCGTCCAGTGCGACCTGAAGACCTGAAGCTGTCGCCACGGTCTCCAGATGCTGTGCTCGGAGGGTCGCCGACCGGTTGCTGGCTCGTCACGGAATCGTTGCAACCGCAGTTGTCCAAGTACTTTTGCAGTTATCCAACGTCGGCGTTCACGGACCGGCCACGGGCGTGACCGCGAAGTACAGATGTCGGTGCAATCGGCAACGCTCGTTGAAGTCGGCGTGACATGCGGGGCAGGACAGAACGTTCAGATACGTGCGGATGGGATGCTCGGTCCGGCATACCCCACACAGGATGGCCCTCTCCGCCCACTCGTCGGCGGGCCACTGCCGGGCCGGATGGCCGGCGCATTCGCGGTGGCATTCGAAGCACGGGTAGTAGGAGCCGCAGCACTTGAACTTGATCGCGATGACGTCAGTCGGTCCCGAATAGTGCGCGCATCGCGTTTGGTCGTCGACGGTTCGGCCGAGCACCACTGGTCGTTCCATACGGTCACGCTAGCGGCATGCTGGCGTCATGAACCCAGCAACCGGTGAACCGACGATGATCCGGCTGGCCGAACCCGCCGACGCCGGCGTCGTCGCGACCCTGCTCCATGATTTCAACACCGAGTACGGCACCTCGACCCCCGAGGTGGCCGTGTTGTCCGGCCGGCTCCGTCGGCTGTTGGCCGACGAGTCGACCTTCGCCGTGCTGGTCGGCGAACCTGCGGTCGGGATCGCGCTGGTGACGTTGCGGCCCAGCGTCTGGTACGAGGGTCCGGTGGCCACGCTTGACGAGTTGTACGTTGTCCCGGACCGACGCGGCGGGGGGCTCGGCGCGCGGATGTTGGCTGCTGTCGAGCAGGAAGTGGGCCGCCGCGGCGGCGAGGTCGTGGAGATCAACGTCGACGGGGACGGTGGGGGAGCGCCGCGGTTCTACGAGCGGCACGGCTACCGCAACACCGAGGTCGGTGACGACGTGCCGCTGCTCTACTACTTCCGCGAACTGTCGTGATCCGTGTCCGCCGCGGAACCTGAAGGGTGGGCGCCGCTACGAGGAGCGCCTGACCACGACGGTTGTCCAGTTCGCCCGCCCGCGGACGTCGATGGTCGGACCGCCGGGCGTGGTCGGCGGGCCGGCCCTGTCCTTCATGCTCGACATCGAACCGCCCGCGAAGCCGTCCGTCCGAATGGCGGCCGACGGTCCCAACTTCAGCTTGACGGTGCTCCAGGATGCCTGCACCTCGATCACGCAGCCACCCGGCGGGATCGCCGCGTCGCGCAGGTCCAGGTCGGCCGTGCCCATCGAGCCGGAGATCACCAGGTACGCCGGCACCTGCCAATCGCCCCGGCGCCGCATCGTGGTCCAGTCGATGTCCAGGATGTTCGGATTGACGGTCGTCGGGGTGGGGACCGCCGGAGGAAACAGGTGGATGGCCGTGGGCAGGTCCGCCAGGGCCGCGCGAAGATGCCCACGGGTCTTGGCCGCGTAGACCGTCCGGGAGCGATCCTCGAACTCCTGCAGGTCGAGGTAGCCGCCGCCCACCGCATCCTGGAGCAGCGCAACCGCCTGCTCGCGTTCCCGGTCTCCGATACGCAGCGTGTCCGAGGACTCCGGCTGTGTCATCGTGCCGATGTTACCGAGTGACGTAGGTGGACCGGGATCGCAAGATCGGTCACCGGCACCGATGTCGAGCCGTCACCTCGGCGAACACCCGATGCGGTCGATGAAGGTCCGGTCCACGGCTCGGGCACACTCCTGGCCTGGCCGTCGGCGATGACCCGGGCCGCAGCCTCCTGGACCACGTGGAAGCCGCGACGGGCGGGCCCTCGCCGGCTGGCACACTGCCCGCATGCCCGAAGGCCACGTCACCCACCGCCTCGCCATCGGCCTGACCGAACGGTTCGCCGGGGCACCGGTGCGGTCGACCAGCCCGCAGGGACGGTTCGCCGCCGAGGCGGCCGAGGTGGACGGCCACCCGCTGGATATCGCCGAGGCCTACGGCAAGAACCTGTTCGCGCACTTCGGTGATCGGGCCGTGCACGTCCACCTCGGGTTGGCGGGCAAGCTCACGTTCGCCGACGACGACACCCGTCCGATCCTGGGCCAGGTCCGGTGGCGGTTGGCGAACGACCGGTACTACGCGGACCTGCGCGGACCGCAGGCCTGCCGGCTGGTCGACGGGACGGGGATCGCGGCGATCACCGATGCGCTCGGACCGGATCCGCTCCGGGAGGATGCCGAGCCGGCGGCGGGCTGGGAACGGGTCCGGGTGTCGCCAACGCCCATCGGTCTGCTGCTGATGGACCAGCGGGTGGCCGCCGGGGTGGGCAACATCTTCCGGGCCGAGGTGCTGTTCCGGCACCGGATCGACCCGATGATGCAGGGTCGCCTGCTGCGCTTATCGGAATGGGACGCGATCTGGGTCGACCTGGTCGGTCTGATGCACGACGCGGTCGGCAAGGGCCGGATCGATACGGTCCGACCCGAGCACGACCCCGTGGCGATGGGCCGCGCCCCGCGGGTGGACCGGCACGGCGGCGAGGTCTACGTCTACCGGCGGGTCGACCAGCCGTGCCTGGTCTGTGGGACGCGAGTCCGGACCAGGGAGCTCGGCGGTCGGAACCTGTTCTGGTGCCCGACCTGCCAGCGCACGAGCCGCCGGAAGATACCGCTGGGGCGACCTGCCCCGGTCCGGATGAGGAACACGTAAAAGAGCCGGCCCGGACGGCCGCCAGCCGTCCGGGCCGCGCTCGCGGCCGGGTCAGCCGGTGATCTTGGCCAGCTGCGGGGTGATGCCCTCGACCGCGATCGGGATGCTCAGCGGGCTGGCCGCGCTGAATGCCTGGGACAGCTCGTCATCGGCGGCCAGGAAGACGGTCCGCCCGTCCTGCACGACCTTCAGCGAGGCGATCAGCGGATCGGCCTCGAGCTCGGCCAGGGTGTAGCCGATCGGGAACATCACGGCCACGTCGGCGTCGAACGCGCTGATCTGCTCGGCCGACACCGGGACGTAAAAGCCCTGCGCCGGCAGCGCGAGGACCGGCGGGTTCTGCTCGAAGCCCAAGGCCGCCAGCAGGTCCCACCGCGCGTCGCCGGCGATGTAGGCGCCGTATGCATCGCCGAACTTGGTCGCCGCCACCCCGGTCCTGCCCGTGAAACCCGGGTTGGCCGCGGCGGCCGCGGAAATGGTCTCCTCGACCGAGGAAACCAGCGCCTCGCCCTCGGCGGACTTGCCCAAGGCGTCGGCCACGAGTTGGGTCTGCACGTCCCAGCCGGTGCCGAACGCGGCCGTGCCGGCCGGCGGCGAGATGGTGGGCGCGATTGTCGACAGCCGGTTGTACTGCGTCTGGTCGCCGGCCGAGCGGGTGTTCAGGATCAGGTCGGGGTCCAGCACCGAGATGGCCTCGTAGTCCGTCGCGTCGCCGACGTTGGCCAGGATCGTCGGGGATTCGCTACCGAACAGGTCGGTCGCCCACGGTCCGACGCCCTTGTTCGCCTCGCCGAAGCCCTGCCAATCGAACACGCCGACCGGCTGCACACCCAGGGCCAGGGCGATCTCCGCGTCCGACCAGCCGAGGGCGACGACCGTCAACTCGCCGTCATCCGGCGCCGGGATCTCGACCTGGCCGAACATCGTGTCGACCGTCGACGGCAGGCCGGACCCGGCGGCTGCGCTGCTCGCGACGCCGGAGGTGCCGCTCGCGCTCGTCGCCGCGCCGGTGCCACTGCCGCTGCAGGCGCTGAGCACCAGGGCGGCCGCGGCCACTGCGGCCGCGGCGAGTTTGATGCGGGGGAGCTTCATCGAGTTCCTTCCAGTTCGGGAGAGCGGTTCGCGGGGTGGTTGTCGACCGCCCGGATGTTCAGCTGAACACCGGTGCGTGCGGCACGATGAGCGGACTGTTGGTTTCCGGGTCGGCGATGACGCGCGCGCCGACGCCGAACACCCGCCGGATCAGTTCCTCGGTGACGATGTCGGCCGGGGTCCCACGCGCGACGATGTGGCCGTCCTGCAGCACGATGAGATGGGTCGCGTAACGCGCCGCCTGGTTCAGGTCGTGCAGCACGGCCACCAGGGTGCGACCCTCCCGATGCAGGCTCGTGCACAGGTCGAGCACGTCGATCTGATGCGAGATGTCCAGGTAGGTGGTGGGCTCGTCGAGCAGCAGGATCGGGGTCTCCTGGGCCAGCGCCATGGCGATCCAGACTCGTTGCCGTTGGCCCCCGGAGAGCTCGTCGACGACGCGGGTGGTCAGGTCGGCCAACCGGGTGCGGGCCAATGCCCCCTGCACGGCCCGCTCGTCGTGCTCGCTCCACCGCTTCAGCGCGCTCTGGTGCGGGTGGCGACCACGGCTGACCAGATCGATGACGGTGATGCCCTCGGGCGCGATCGAGGCCTGCGGCAGCAGCCCGATCTGTCGGGCGAGTTGCTTGGACTTGGTCTGGGCGATGTCGGCCCCGTCCAGCAGCACCGTCCCGCTGGTCGGCCTGATCAGCCGGACGAGCGAGCGCAGCAGGGTCGACTTGCCGGACCCGTTCGGGCCGATGATCACCGTGAAGCTGCCGTCCGGCACCTGGACGTCCAGGTCGGAGATGATCGTTCGTTCGCCGTAACCGGTCGTCAGCGACCGGGCCTGGAGCCTGGCCGCGAGGGCGGGTTGATCGGGCCCTGAGGTCATCGGCGCGCTCTC
>DATDBV010000614.1:0-4280 GCA_036524715.1 Nakamurella sp.
GCCCGGACGGCGGTGCCGAGCACCGGATCACCCTGCGTTCCGAACGCCGTGAGGGTCACCGGGCGCGGCTGGTGCGCTGCCACGACGCGCCGGCCGAGGCACGGGTGATCGTCGACGCGGTGCTCGTCGCGCATCAGGACGGTCGGCGACTGCGCGTCCAGGCCGTCCTGATGCGCGCGTCGCAACACAGCGACCTGCTCGAGGTCGAGCTGACCGCGCGGGGCGTCCCGTTCGGCAAGTACGGCGGGCTGAAGTTCCTGGAGGCCGCGCACGTCAAGGACTTCGTCGCCGCCGTCCGGCTCCTGGACAACCCGATGGACGAGGTCGCCTGGTACCGGCTGCTCCGACTGCACGACGGCATCGGACCGGCCCGGGCCAGGGCCCTGCTGCAGGTGGTGGCCGACCCGGAGCGGCCGGTGGACGACGACCGGCACGCAGAGGCGGTCGCGGCGGCGCCGGCGATGTGCCGGGTGCCGCTGGCCGCCACCCTGCAGAACTTGGCAACGGCTCGCGCGCGGCGGCGGATCGGTGAACGCGCCCGCGGCTGCCTGGAGCTGCTCCGACCACTGGTCACCGCGCGCTACCGGGACTGGTCGGTGCGGCTCGGCGACCTGGAACGGCTCGTCGGCGCGGCCGACCAGTCACCGGACCTGGCCGCGTTCGTCGCCGAACTGACCCTCGACCCACCCGCGTCCACCAGCGACCTGGCCGGTCCCCCCACCCAGGACGACGACTACCTGGTGCTGTCCACCGTGCATTCGGCGAAGGGTCTGGAATGGCCGATCGTGCACGTGCTGCACCTGGTGGACGGCTCGTTCCCGTCGGACATGGCGCTGGCCAAATCGGACGGGATCGAGGAGGAGGCCCGGCTGTTCTACGTTGCCATCACCCGCGCCGCGGACGAACTGCACCTGTACGCACCACTGCGGATGCCGCACCACCGGCACGCCCGCGACGACCGGCACTCCATGGCGCCGATCAGCCGCTTCCTGGACGACGCCGCTCTCGCCGCGGTCGAGGTGGTCGACCTGACCCCGCCACGGCCGGCGGCGAGCCCGGCGGCCGCCCCCGCCCGGGTCGCCATGCCCGACCTGGCCGACCTCTGGGCCTGACCGCGCGGATCAACTCCACCCGCGCGGACAAACCCGCGCAGAATGTGACTGTTGGGGTTGCGGTCAACGATTTCGGCCGCGCACCACGTGCGCCGCCCCAGTCTCGGGCGCCCGGGTCGCCGGTCCGTTGATCCGACCCGGCCGGGGGTAGCCTCGCAGTCCCGACGAATTCAACGACGAAGGCGGCGCGCGCATGGCCATTCGGCAGCACAAATACTTGCTCGACGAGTCCGAGATGCCGACCAGTTGGTACAACATCGTTCCGGATCTGCCGTCGCCGCCCCCGCCGCCGCTGCACCCGGGTACGCATGAACCGGTCGGCCCCGACGATCTGGCCCCACTCTTCCCGATGGACCTGATCCTCCAAGAGGTTTCGACCGACCGGTACATCCCGATCCCGGACGAGGTGCAGGACATCTACCGGCTGTGGCGGCCCTCGCCGCTGTTCCGGGCACACCGGCTGGAACAGGCGCTGGGCACTCCGGCCCGGATCTACTACAAGTACGAGGGCGTGTCCCCGGCCGGCTCGCACAAGCCGAACACCGCGGTCCCGCAGGTCTACTACAACGCCAAAGCCGGGATCCGGAAGCTCACCACGGAGACCGGCGCCGGTCAGTGGGGCACCGCGCTGGCGTTCGCCTGCTCGCTGTTCGACGTCGAGTGCGAGGTGTGGCAGGTCGGCGCCTCCTACGATTCGAAACCGTACCGACGCACCGTCATCGAGACGTTCGGCGGCTCCGTGCACCGCTCGCCGTCCCGGCTGACCTCCGCCGGCCGCGCCTTCCCGGAGGACCATCCCGGCTCCCTGGGCATCGCCATCTCCGAGGCCGTCGAGGTGGCCGCGCAGCGCGAGGACACCAAGTACGCCCTGGGCTCGGTGCTCAACCACGTGCTGCTGCACCAGACCGTGATCGGCGAGGAGACCCTGCTGCAACTGGCCAAGGCCGGCGAGTCCGGCGCCGACCTGGTGATCGGTTGCACCGGAGGCGGATCCAACTTCGGCGGCCTGGCCTTCCCGTTCATCCGGGAGAAGCTGGCCGGCCGGCAGAACCCGGTGATCCGGGCGGTCGAACCGGCCTCCTGCCCGTCGCTGACCCGCGGCGAGTACCGGTACGACTTCGGCGACACAGCCGGCTTCACCCCGCTGATGAAGATGCACACGCTGGGCCACGACTTCGTGCCGGACCCCATCCACGCCGGCGGCCTGCGCTACCACGGCATGGCGCCGCTGCTCTCGCACGTCTACGAGCTCGGGCTGATGGAGGCGATCGCCATCGAGCAGACCGAGTGCTTCGCCGCGGCGATCCGCTTCGCCCGCACCGAGGGCATCGTGCCGGCCCCGGAGCCGACCCATGCCCTGGCCGCAACCATCCGGGAGGCATTGGCCTGCAAGGAGTCCGGCGAGGAGGAGGTGATCGTCACCGCGCTTTGCGGGCATGGCCTGCTCGACCTGGCCGCCTACGACGCCTACCTGAACGACCGCATGGTCGACTCGGGCCTGTCCGATGACGAGTTGGCAGCTGCTCTGGCCGCCGTCCCGGTCCTGGCCGGGTGAACCCGATGGCCAACCCGATCACGGTCCCGACGCCAGCCGACGACCTGGCCGCCGGGCGAACTCTCGCCGAGGTCCTGGGCTTGCAGCCACTCGCGTTGGAGGGTGGCCTGTTCCGCCGCACGTTCACCGGCGGCGGAGCGACCGCAATCCTGCTCATGCTCATCGGGACGGACTTCTCCGCCATGCACCGGCTGCACAGCGACGAGGTCTACTTCCACCACAGCGGGGCGCCGCTGAAGATGCTGCTGATCGAGCCGTCCGGCGCGGACCTCGAGGTATTGCTCGGATCGGACGTGGCGAACGGCCAACAGCCGCAGGTCCACCAGCCGGCCGGCTGGTGGCAGGGCTCGTCTCCCGACGGCGCATGGTCGCTCGTGTCGACGGTCGTGTCGCCCGGATTCGACTGGCACGACTTCACTCTCGGTGACCGGAACGAACTGACCGCACTGGCGCCCGCCGCCGCCGACCGGATCGGTCAGCTCACCCGGGAGAATCCCCCGCTGTAACGGCGGGGTACAGGTTCAGCGGCGGATCAGGGCGTCCACGCCGTACCGACCGGCGCCGGTCAGCGCGATCGCCGCGGACGCGGCGGCGAGGAGCAGGACGAATTCGTAGCCGCCGGCCGCGGCGAGGAAGCCCGCGGAGGCGTGCACGAAGACGATCGCCCCGATCATGCACACCGCGTACAGCGCACCCACGATGCGAGTGCCGAGACCGAGCACCATCAGGACTCCGCCGACGAGTTCGACGATCGCCACGACGACCGCACTGATGCCCGGCAGCGGCACCCCGACCTGGGTGAAGAAGCCCTCGACACCCGAGATGCCGTCGACGAAGAACTTCTGCCAGCCGTGCACGATCATCACGATGCCGAGGACGACACGCAGGACGAGCAGCCCGACGCCGGTGCTGACCGCGCTGCGGCTTGATGTTCCGGCGGCTGCGGTGTGGGTCACGGTGGTCATGAACACTCCTTCGATCGATGTAAGGGACGCGAATCTTCGATATGAATACTTGAACGTTCATGATTCTGCTCGATGAACGTCCGCATTGCAACCGTGTACTCGATCACCGTCAGTGATGCTCGTCGCACACACAGAGGTCCACGCGGAAATCGGTTCACGCATTCCCTATGCCAACTGTGAACGACGGGTTACTGTCTGCGGGTCTCATCGCCATGCGACGCCCCAACCCCCGGCGCCGCCATCGGACAAAGGAGTCCTGGATGTCCCGACCACGGGAGCCACGCCGCAGACGACTCGGCCGACGGGTGATCCCCGTAGCCATGACCGGACTGCTGCTCACGGTGCTGTTGCCGGCCACCGCGGCGCAGGCCAAGCCCGGAAACGCCTGCGAGAACCGGAACAACAACACCTACGCCAAGCTCCTGGAGTGCGTCACTCTCGAAGGCGTCCGCGCGCACCAGGAGCAGTTCCAGAAGATCGCCGACAGCAATGACGATCCGTTCTATCCCGGCTCCCGCGCCGCAGGCACCAAGGGCTACGCCGACAGCGTCGAGTACGTCGCCGGCAAGCTCCGCCAGGCGGGCTATCGGGTGACGCTGAACGAATTCGATTTCGAGTTCGTGTTCCCGGCCCTGCTGCAGCAGCTCA
>DATDBV010000615.1:0-11686 GCA_036524715.1 Nakamurella sp.
GGTGTCCATGCCGGAACGGTGGCCGGCGCGGAATCGTCATTCGCGTTTGCCGGAGCGCTGCCCCGACCCGCGGTGGCCACCGGCAATCTCAACCTGTTCCCGAAGGTGAATTCGCTGGTCGTGAACTCCGAAAAGTTCGCCGGCCTCACCGAGGCGCAGCAGGGAATTCTTCGACAGGCCGCCGATGCCACCCGGGATTGGGCAATCGGCGCGGTGATCGATTCACCGACGGCAGCGACCGGATACTGCGCCGACGGCGGCACCGCAGGGGTCACCACCGCGGAGAACGTGGCCGCATTCGAACAGGCGACCCAGCCCGTGTACACGCAGCTGGAATCGGATACGGAGACCAAGGCGTTCATCCAGGCGATCCGCGACCTGAAGGCGACGGCGTCGGAACCGACCGCCGTCACGCCGTGCACGCCGCCGGTGCCCGCCACACCGACGCCATCGACCGGTGAAGAACCGGAGTTCCCGGAGGGTGTCTACCGGACCGAGTTGTCCACGGCGGAGTTGCTGGCCGGTGGGGCGCAGCCGGCACGGCCGATGCCATGGACGGCATCAACACGCAGACCTTCCAGGACGGGCAATGGCTTCACGACATCAAACGCGATGTGCCCGATCAATGTCACGGCACCTATGACGTCGAATCCGGAAGGCTGATCGTCACGTTGACCGATTGCGGCGCGGCGCCAGGCGGGCGCGTCCTGTACAGCGCCACGTGGACATTCGACGGCACGGCGCTGATTCTCGACAACGTGCAGGCCGGCACGGATAAAGGCGTCCAGGCGCTTTGGGGCGACCACGAGTGGATCAGGATCGACGAACCCAACGAGGTAGAGCCGGAGTTCCCGGAGGGCATCTACCGCACCGAGATGACGGCAGAACAATTGTTGGCGGCGGGAGTCCCAGCAGGTACGGCCAACGCCGCAGACGGCATCAACACGCTGACGTTCCAGGACGGACAGTTCATGCACGACATCAAACGCGATGTGCCCGATCAATGCCACGGCACGTACACCGTCGAATCCGGAAGGGTCGTCGTCAGGGGAACGGACTGCGGTGGCGACGGGCGGGTGCGGTTCAGCGCAACCTGGACCTCCGACGGCACGATGCTGATCCTTGATGACCTTCAATCCGAAACCGACACGAACGCCTTCGCGCAAGGACTGTGGGGAGGCAGAAGCTGGGAGAAAGTCGGCTGAACCCTCCCGGGGGTGGACGAGGCGAGCTGCCGAGAATCTCTCGGCGGCTCGCTTCGTCGTGGACCTCCCCCGGAATCATTCGGGCGGCGACGCCGCTCCCTGGTGCCGGAGGTAGGCCAGCACGGCCAGCACGCGGCGATGCGATCCGGGATCCTCCGCCAACCCCAGCTGCTGAAAGGCCTTGGTGATGTGCGCTTCGACGGTCCGCTCGGTGATGTGCAGCCGTGCCGCGATGGCCTGGTTCGACAGCCCTTCTGCGACGAGTCCGAGCACCTCCGTGGCCCGCGGGCTGAGTTCGTCGAGCGGGTCGGCCTTGCGGCGCCGCCCGAGCAGCCGGGACACGATCGTCGGGTCGACGACCGTCTCACCGTCGGCGATCCGCTGCACGGCATCGATCAGGACCGCACCGTCCGCCACCCGCTCCTTGAGCAGGTATCCCACCGCCGCGGGGTGGTCCTGGATCAGCCGTATCGCATAGCTCGGCTCCACGTACTGCGAGAGCACCAGCACCCCGATGCCCGGATATTCGGTCCGGATGTGTTGCGCGGCAACCAATCCCTCGTCGGAGTGGGTGGGCGGCATGCGGATGTCGACCACGACTGCGTCCGGGTGGAGCGCCCGGACCTGGGCGAGCAGCCGCTCGGCGTCACCCACCTGGCCGACCACGTCATGCCCGCCCAACTCAAGCAGGTGCGCAATTCCCTCGCGGGTCAGCACAGAATCGTCGGCAACGACTATTCGCATGGCAACTCCGCTCGCAGACGCCGATCATTCACCTGCAGGGTCCCGCCGGCGGCGCCGACCAGGTCTTCCAGCCGGATCGGGCGCGCCACGGCCACGCCGTCGATGTCCACGATCAACGCGTCGTTCGACCTGCGAATGCCGATTGTGAGTTCATCCGCTGGCCCGGCCGCCGCGAGCACCTCCACGACGACCAGGTAGGCGGCGCGTTCGGTCGCCGCCGGCAATCGATCGTCGGGCAGGCAGGTCACCTCGACCGGTACCTCGGCGCGATCGGTCAGGGTCCAGACGGCGGCTCCCAGCCCCGATTCGTCGAGGATCGCCGGGAATATCCCGTGTGCGATGTCGCGCAGGTCCGCCAGCGCGCCGGTGGCCTGCGCAATCGCGGCATCGAGGGCGGTATTCCGGCGCTCATCGGTGCTCGCCGAGCGGGCGAGCCGCAGCTCGAAGGTCACGGCGAGCAGTCGCTGCTGCGCCCCGTCATGCAGGTCCGCTCGATCCGGCGGCGAGTCTCGTCGGCCGCCTGGACGATCCGGCCGCGTGCGGCTCGCAGCGCTTCGAGTTGTGCCAGCACCCGCGCCATCAACCGCTCGTTGTCGATGGCGAGCCTGGCTGCCGGCCCGATCTGGGCGGCGAGTTCCTGATCGTCGTACAGCGCGCGGTCATGGCTGATGACCGCGACGGGGTGACCGCCCCGGACGATCGACGTGCTTGCCCTGTTCGGATTCGTGTTCGGGTCGACCCGCCGGCCGGCGGCGTCCACGAACTCTCGGGAGTCGGGCAGGGCGTAGGCGACGGTGAGGCCCTTGTCGCCCAGTGATCGCGCGAGGCTGGATTGCAGCGCGCCGACCGCGGGTGCGGCAGCCAGGTCGTCGGCCAACTTGGCCACCGCACTGCGCCGACGACGCTGTTCGAGCAGCACCAGGACCATGGCGAGCGCGACCAGGGTCAGCGTTGTTGCCCTGAGGTAGAAGAGCGCCAGAAAGGCTGCGTTGCCTGGACGTTCCGCCGGCAGACCGAGCAGCACCGCCGCGTAGGCGGCCTCCGCGAGGTTCGCCAGGCAGGCCGTGACCAGGACCGGCCAGCCGCTGCGACGAGCCACCGGGGTCGCCGCCGCCAGGGCTCTGACCACGACCCCGGCAGCCAGCATGCCGCCCACCAGGACCGCCAGGAGCCAACAGATCCCGACCCACCGCGCGGCCACCGGATCGGACAGCACGACGAACACGTTGTCCGTGCAATTGGACCAGCAGTACGGATCGAGGAACGGATGATGGGTCACCGCGCGGGCCGAGGCTGCGACGGCCGTCACCAGGTAACCGATCGCCACTGTGCGCCGCCGCGCGGTCCCGACCAGCCGGCCGGACGGTGCGGACACCGCGAGATGCAGCAAAACCGCGGGCAAGAACCAGGCGAGGATCATCGCCACGCTGCGCACCAGGGGCGGACCGTGCTGCCACCCGATCCAGACGGGAGCGAGCCAGGTGGTCCCGGCGGCGGCGCCGAGCAGACCCAGCGAACCGGTGGCCGAACCGGTCGCGAGCAGAACCCCGGCCAGGACGAGGCCGAGCCCGGCGATCAGGAACGCCGAGCGGGTGACAGGTGAGACGGCCGCATAGCTGGTGAGCAGCCCCGCACCGCCGACCGGTACGAACAGGGTCGCAACGCCGAAGGCGAGCGCGGCACCGCAGCCGCACCACCGCTGGAGCCGACCCGCAGACACGCCGATGATTGTCCGCTCATCCCGGCTCGCCGCTGATCGGGAAATGCGCCATGATCCGGGTGCCCCCGCCGACGGTGGACTCCACCGTGAACCGCCCGCCGAGCGCGACCACCCGGTCGGCCAGCCCGGCAAGGCCGGTGCCGACTGCCGGGTCCGCGCCGCCGATCCCGTCGTCGGTGACGGTGGCCACCAACTGCTCCGACCGGGTCTCGATGTCGATCGAGACGGATGACGCGTCAGCGTGTTTGGCGACGTTCGCCAGCGCTTCAGCGCAGACGTAGTAGACCGCGGTCTCGACCTCGGTGGCGAACCTGGCCGGGTCGACCGTCACCCGCACCGGCACCGGAGAGCGGTCGGCCAACGCGGCCAGCGCGGGTACCAGCCCGGCGTCCAGCTCCCTCGGATGCAGCCCGCGAGCAATGTCGTGCAACTCGTCGAGCGTGCGCTCCAGTTGACCCGTCGCACGCATCAGGTGTCTCTCGCCGGGGTCCATCGTGCGCAGCGTGCCCAACAGATCCCGCAGGAGCGCCTCGGGTCCGGCGACCAGCCGTTCCTCGAGCCGGCTTCGCTCCTCGTCGGCGGCGATCTGCACCCGACGGGCCGACGCGGCGACCTCACCGATGCGCAGCTGCAGGTCCGTGTGCAGGTCCGTGTGATCGGCGTTGAGCCGGGCGGCGGCCGCGATCGCCTCGGCCAGCGACGGGTCGGTCAGCACCGCGGCGTCGTGCTCCAATGCGGCGAGCGGGCGACCGTCGCGATCGATCGTGGTCATCGCCCGATCGCCGCCCGGGATCGGCTGATCGATCGGGTTGCCGGCCGCGTCCAGGAAACACGACCGGTCTTGATCCCAATAGCCCAAACGCACGGTCGGGTCGCGCAACGCTTCGGCGAAGGCGTCCCGCAACACCCCGGTTCGGCCCGCACCGAGGTCGACGACCAGGTCGGCGACCGTGCCGGCCACCGGGGGCGCCAGCCCGACCACCAGCCGCACGGCAGCCAGGATCAGCGCCGCCTCGTACGCGAGCAGAAGGGCGACCGCCACGGCGGCGGCAGGCACCACCGTGCGCAACAACACCCCGAGCACGAGGACCGCGGCCAGCCCGGCCGCCACCTCGAGCACCACCCGGCGGTCGTGCCGGCGCCGACCGGTTGCCGTCCGGTAGCTCACGCCCGCGAGGACGAGGCCGCCGAGAGCCAGGACGATCGCCGCGAGATCATTCCGCCACAACTGTGCCGGCAACGACGCCGCGTAGCCGGCGGCCACGACCGCCCAACCGGTCCGCGAGGCCGCACGCGCACCCGGATAGGTGGCCAGCAGGTGGACGAGCGGACCCCGGTGCCAGTAGACGGCTGGCGGCCACGCGGTCCCGACGAACCAGGCGAAACCGGCGGCACCCAGCAGCATCGCGGCGCCCCGGTGTCGGCGGTCGGCCACCACGCCGGACGCGATCAGCGTCATGCCGACCAGCAGGTCCGGCAGCCAGAGCAGCGGCCGGTCCCATTCGAACTGGATGCGCACGGCCGCGAGCCCGGTGGCAAGCCCGATGATCAGGACGGCGACCCGAGCCGCGCCCGCCGGGGTCAACCGAGCATCCCGCGCAACGCCGCGCCGCTCAGCTCGCCTTTGGCCAGGAAGCCGCGGACACGGGCGTGCGTCAACCTCGCACCGTAGACGCTGCGATCACGACTCGACACCAATACCACGTCGGGCGGCAACGGTAGGGCGGCGATGGTGTCGGCCACTGCGATCCCGTCGAGGTCGGGCAGCCGGACGTCCAGCAAGACGACATCAGGGGTGAGATCGATGGCGGCGCGGATCGCGGCGACGCCGGTGGCGGCCTCGCCGACCACGACGAACCCATCGGCCTCCAGGAGCGCGCGCACGGACACGCGGAAGTCGGCGTGGTCATCCACAACCAGCACGGTCGGCACGCCGCGATCCTCCCGCTGATCTGCGGCCCGCACAGTGTGGTGGGCCACAGTCCCTTCGTGTCAGTCCGGGCCTGGGTAGGTCGTGCCGTCCCGCCCGATCGGTGGAGGGGCAGTGGCATGCTCGCGGGTGACGGTCCCGTTGAGCCTGGCGAGAACGGCCAGCGGGTGCTCCCCGTCGGGCCGCCAGCGACAGAAGAACCGGCTCAACGGGTATTCAATCGTGCCGTACCACGGGTCCTGCTGCCGGCCGAGGTCGACCAGGCCGATTCGCCGGCAGACGGCTGCGGATCCGGTGTTGTGCGGCCACATCCCGGCCCAGACCCGGTCGGCGCCGGTGTCGATCGCCACTTGAAGCATCGCGGCCGCGGCCTCGCTGGCCCAGCCCCGGCCCCATGCGTCCGGGTGCAGGAACCAGCCCAGGTGCGGGTCGCCGTTGCCGAACCGCTCGATCAGCACGGTGCCCACCGGGACCGGATCGGCCGCCGGCACGATCGCGCACCTGATCGGGATCTGCGCCATCTGCTGGTTGCCGGCGATGAATCCGTCGACCTGCTCCTGGGTCCACGGGTCGGGCCGGCCAAGCCATTCGGTCACGTCCCGGCGGCGGACGATGTCGTGCAGGCGGTCGGCCTCCTCGGGTCGCCAGGGTCGGATCACGGTCCGCTCGGTGCGCAGCTCCATCCGCTCCATTCTTTCAGGGTCGTGTCTTTCAGGGTCGCGTCGAGTTCTTCGCGTCGGCGCCCGGCGCGAGATCGGGCCGGTCCGCCCAGAACTTCTCGGCGAAGCCGGGCGGGTTGTACTCCCAATGCCAGGGTTCATTGCGGTACTGGTAGAAGCCGAAGGCCGCGCCGTGCTCGAACATCCACTTGTAGGCGGGCGCCCCGAGCAACCTGATGGTGTTGGTCATCCGGGTGGTGACCTCGTCGACATCCCGCAGCGACTTCGTGCGCAGGTTCAGGTCAACCGCCAGTCCGAGCGAGTGCGGCGAGTACGACGCAACGGCGGCCGTGTTGTCCTTGCTCTTGGCGGCCTGCTCGGCGCGTTTGCGGTCCCGGAACGAGTTGCCGATGCTCAGCGCGACGCCGTCCTTGGCGGCGGCGTCGCGCATCGCCACGAACTGCGGTGCTGCGTGTTGGTTGAGCATCTTGCGGCGCTCGTCCTTCTTCTCGCCCGGCGTGTCCACCAGCTGACCGATGATGTACTCGTCGTAGGCCGCCGGGTCCTTGCCGAACTGGCCCTTGGTCAGGATCGCGTCCTTGCCGGTGTTGACCCGGCGTTCGCCACCGCCCGGTCGGACCTTGGCCAGTGCCGTCAGCAGGGCGGCGGCCTCGGCCTGATGGGTGCCGCGTAGGTACCACACGTCCTTGCCCTTCTTCTTGACGGAGAACACCTCGTAGCCGGGAGTCGACCGCCACTTGTTCAGGTTCTCCTCCGACGCGTCTTTGATCTTCATCTTGGCGCCGGGATAGTCCTGGTCATTCCAGGGGACCTTCTCGAACCGTTCGCGCTGCTTGGGGGGCAACAGCTCCAGCGTCGTCCTGGTGACATCCAGGATCCATCCACGCTTGTCGGCGCCGCCGGTTGCGGTCGGTGTGGGAGTTGGGGTGACCTGCTTCGGCCGGGTGGCCTTTTCGGGTGGCGCGGCCTTTTCGGGTGGCGCAGCCCTCTCCGGTTGCGGAGTCGGCTCCGGCTCCGTTCCGCCGGCCGGCCGCGCGGTCGTGCCGCCGCCTCCACCTCCGCCTCCGCTGCCGCCACTTCCGCCGCCACCGCCACCACCGCCGGTGGGTTTGATCTCCAGGTGCTCGGCGGGGTCCCGGTCGGCCGGGGTCAGCAGCCGTTCGACCAGCCCGCCGACGAGCGCGCGCGCGGCCGCCTCGAACCGGGCGACCGCCGCCGCGTCGCCCAGCGAGCTCGGCGCGACGTCCAGCACGTTCAGCTTGGCCGGGTCGGCCAGATGCTTGGACACGGTGCCGGGGCCGAGTGCCTCGATCCGGGCGACCATGCCGGCCCGGATCTCGGCGGCCGTCCTTCCCTCCCCGCGCAGCTGCACGAAGGTGTCGATCACCTTGTCTCCGGCCGAGCCGTACAGCTGCCGCTGCGGCGCGACGCCCTGTCCCCGGCCGCTGCCGACCAGGTTCTGGTACATCGCCCGGGCCTGGTCCACCGGTGTCCGGGCGGTGCTGCTGATCGTTGCGGATCCGATCCCGGCGGTGCGCAGGATGCCGGCGAGCACCACCAGCGACGAGGCGGCGACCGTGTCCCGGCGAGCACGGGAACCGAAGCCGATCACCGGTTCGGTGGTGGCCGCCACCGTGTTCGTGCCGGCCGCCGTGGTCATGCCGGACGCCTTGGTCGGTGTCGGATGCTGGCCGGTCGCCCCGCCCTTGGTGGACTTGCCCTTGACGGGCTTGGCCTTCGGTGGCGGTCCCTTCAGCAGCTTGGAGCTGCTCGGGTCGGTGCGGGCGGCCAGCGCGTCGGCCAGCGGTCCCTGTTCCGGGGTGCCGGGCCCGCCGACGACCTGCTCGTGCCCGGAGAGCCCCTTGGGGATGTTGCTGACGCCGTGCAGCACCTCGACCCGGAACCGTTGGCGCAGCAGGTCCTTTTCGACGGTGGAGAGCTTCCCGCCGAGCGCCGGGGTGGCGAACCACCGGCCGATGGCCGCATCGAGGTCGTCGTACGCGCTCTTGTACCCGTTGCGGGAGCGGTAGGCCCGCAGCGTCGGGCAACCGGCGATGATCAGGCTCTTGCTGATCGGGTTGCCCGCCGCGACCAGGGCGTCCCTGGTCCGGTTCAGGTGCAGGTACACCCAATCGGTGACGGTGGCCAGCTCCGAGCCGTTGTTGATCGCCTCGAACAGCACCACCTGGGTCGGGTTGAGCGCAGGCGTGGCGGGGCCCGCGGGCGCCTTGCCGCCGTTCTTGGCTGCCTTGGCCGCTGCCTTGGCCGCCGCTTTCGCGGCGTCCAGCTCGGCCCGCAGTGCCTTGCGGACGGTGTGCCCGCCGCCGCTGTGCGCCGACAGGATCAGGTTCGTCTGCAGCGATCCCGCGGTCGGGGCCCTCAGTTCCTTGATCTGCTGGAGCCGGTCGACCACGGCGTCGAGGTAGGTGCGGGGGACGAAGTCCGCGCCGAAGAAGGAATGCCCGACGCCCTGCGGAAGGATGCCGAGGGTCTGTGGGTTGGACCTGGTCACGGTGGCCATCTGCTGGGCGATCCGGTCCTGGTCGATGTCCCGCACCGGTTTGTAGGACTTGCCGTCCTTGGTCACCGCCACCTTGGACTGCCGCCAGCCGGCGGCCGGATCCCATCTCCGGCTGGTATAGCCGTGCAGGTGCAGCAGCACGTCGATGGACCGGTTGACGTCCAGCCCGGCCGGCTTGAGCACGATGGCCCGGCCGGCCGCGGTCTCGGTGGTGCGGTTCTTCTCGCTCTGCGCGTCGTCGCCCTTGCCGGTGTTGTAGTTCGGGCTCCACTGGAGCTGGTTGCCGGCGGCGATGTTGTCCACCGGGATCCGCCGGATGCCGGTGCCCTCCACATCATCGCGGGCGGCGGCGTTCCAGCCGGGCCCGCCGTCGGCCGCGGTGTCGGCCCTGTCCCAGCCGGCCGTCGTCCGCGGTGTCGGTTGCCGTTGCACCGCCGCGCCGAGAACCGAGGCCACCGCCCGGTTGCCGATGCCGGCCTGGAGGTCCAGCACGGCGGGCCCGTCCAGGGTCGACGTCGGGCGGCGACGCACGGTGGGCGCGCGTGTGGTCGGCGCCGGCGCCCCGGACGTTCGCCCGGTCGTGGTGGGCCGGGCATGGCTTCGCTGCGTGCCCATCCATCGATGATGAAGGTCGGGAACCTTCGGTCGAAGCACTTTCGGGCAGACTTCGGCCGGACGTCGGGCGATGTACCCGATCAGCTCAGCACGTAGACGCCGACCGTGTCACCGGGTTGGACCCGACCGCCGGGCGCGGGAGTCTGGCTCCACACGGTCCCGTCGTCGGCGCCGAAGAACGACGTCACGTCGATCCGCAGGCCGAGGTCCTTCAATTGCTTCTCGGCGTCCTTGACCCGCAGGTCGGTCAGGTCGGGCACCTGCACAGCGTTGGACGGCACCAGGAACACCGTGGCGCCAGTGCGGTCCACCCGGGTGCCCGGTCCGGGGTCGGTGCGCAGGATGTCGCCGGCGTCGATGTTCGCGTCGAAGGTCGGGTCGCCGACGGTCACCGAGAAGCCGGCGTCGCGCATGGCGGCGATCGCGTCCTTGGTCGCCTTGCCGCGGACGTCGGGCACGGTGATCGAATCGGCGACGGTGATGGCGACCGCGCTGCCCCGCCCTGCGGTGCTACCCACGGTGGGGTCGGTGCGCAGCACGGTGCCGGGTGCAGTCCGCGCGTCGAACGTCTTCGTCACCGTCCCGATCGTGAAACCGGCGTCGGTGAGGGAATTCTCGGCGTCCGCCTGCGACTGCCCAACAACCTGCGGGACGACGATCGGTCGGGGACCGGCGGACAGGATCAGGGTGACCGGCGCGTTCACGGTCAATTCGGCGCCGGCGGCCGGGTCGGTGCGCAGCACCGCCCCGACCGGGACGTTGTCGTCGAACTCCGGGGCGGTGCCGCTGACGACGGTCAGGTCGGCACCGGTGAGGGCGGCGGTGGCGGTGGCGGTGTCGGTGCCTGCCTTGATGTCGGGGACGGTCGGCCGGCCGGCCGAGACGACCAGCTCGACCTCGGAACCACGAAGCTGCTCGACGCCGGCGTCGGGGTCGGTGCCGACCACGACGCCGGCGGGCACGGTGTCGGAGTGGCCGGTCGCGGCCCTGGGCACCAGGCCGGCGTCCCGGATGACCGCCTCGGCCTGGGACTGGGTCAGACCCGTGGTGGTGGGGGTGGCGGCCCAGCGACCGCCCAGCCACCAGCCGCCGGCCGCGGAGATCAGGCCGAGCAGCAGCACGACCAGCAGCGCGATGAGCCAGCGTCGTCGCGTCCGTTGCCGCAGCGCTCGGCTCGGGTCGACCGGCTTCGGGGGTCGGGTCTGCACCGCCGTCGGCGGGTTGGTGGTTGAACCCTCCCCGCCCAGCAGCCGGGTGCCGGTCGGGCCGGGCGGTCCGTTCACCAGCGGGTCAACCGGATGGGCCCGGGTGACCTGGGGATGCGGGTCGATGGGCACCGGCACCGGGGGCGCCGGGCTGGAGCGGCGGTGCCGGGGGACCGGGACCGCCGCGGTGGCCACGCCCAGCGCGGCGCGCACGTCCCGCAGCTCGGCCAGGAACGCGGACGCGTCCCGCGGCCGGTCGGCCGGATCGCGGGCCGTGGCGGCCCTGATCAGATCGTCCAGTTGCGGTGGGACATCTGGTGCGCGGGTGGACGGGGCGGGCACGTCGGAGTGCACGTGCTGGTAGGCGACGGACATCGCGTTGTCGCCCTCGTACGGGGGCCTTCCGGTGAGCATCTCGAACGCCACGATGCCGGCCGCGTACACGTCGGTGCGGGCGTCGCTGACGCCGGTGGCGACCTGCTCGGGGGACAGGTACGCGACGGTGCCAAGGATGACGTCGCCGGTGGCCACCGTCTGCGAGCCGACCGCCCGGACCAGCCCGAAATCGGCAATCTTGACGGCGCCCCGGGCGGAGATGAGCACGTTCTCCGGCTTGACGTCGCGGTGCACCAGCCCGTTGGCATGGGCCGCGGCCAGCGCATCCAGCAACGGGTCCAGGATCGCCAGCACGACCGGCACCGGTAGCGGGCCGCGTTCGCGGATCAGGTCGCGCAGGGTGCCGCCGTCGACCAGCTCCATCACCAGGAACACCAGGTCGCCGTCCTGACCCTGGTCGTACACGGCGACCACGCCGGGATGCCCGAGCGAGGCGGCCAACCGGGCCTCCCGCTCGAACCGGCTCAGGAAGGTCGGGTCGGCCACGAACTGCGGGCTCATCACCTTCACGGCGACCGGCCGGTCCAGGCGGGTGTCCAGGCCCCGGTACACGGTGGACATGCCGCCGCGCGCGATCATCGCGCCCAGCCGGTACCGACCGTCGAGCACGGTGCCGCTCGCCAGCCCGGTGAAGACGTCCACAAGCGTCGATTATCCCGGGTGATCCGGG
>DATDBV010000616.1:0-5989 GCA_036524715.1 Nakamurella sp.
ACGATCTGATACAGGACCGCGGCGAAGGCCGCGGCCACCACAGTGCCGACCGCGTACTCCACCGTGCTCATGCCTGCGTCGGACGAGTTGTCGACCGGGACCGGGTCGAGCACCTCCGCGCTCCCTGGCGAGCCCGGCGACTCCACGCAGATCGACTCGCAGCGGACGGCGCAGCGACACCGGCCACGTTGGGCCGGCACCCCGACCTTGACCAGCGAAACCAGTTGCACCACAACTACCCCCAATCCGGTGGGCCGGCCCCGTGCCGACCCGTGTCCAGCCTGACCGATGCCGGCCGGCAACGACATCGCCTGCGTGACAATGTGGATGGAAATCGGACATGTGGACAGGGGCTGGTCGGCGAGCCATCGGTGTCCTGTCCAGGTGAAGGTTGCGAGGACCGGACTTGGGTTGCGAGTGATCTTGCGAGGTCCAGTTTCAGGTTGCGAGCGGCGCTCGATGGGAGCTGCGTGGCGCTGAATCGCCAGGAAGGCAGGAAGGCGGCAGTCATTTGAGCGTGGCGCCACACCGAAAGTGCAGCCTTGATATGGACAACATTCGATTGGACCGTCCGGATCTACCTTGCGAGCCACGCCCGGGACGGGCGCATCGCTCGCAGCCTTCACGCGGACCGGACAATCGGCCCGGGCTCGGCCCGGGCTGGGCCGGCCGAACCGCTCCCGCGGAACATTCCGTTCCACCCTGCGACCCGAAGTTCCGCAGCCCCCCGCCAACCCCCACCCTTCGGCCGCCCGAACCGTTCGCGCTGAACATTCGGTCGGTCTAGCGAATCGTGAGCTGCCCCAACAGCCCGAGGACGACGGGCGCCAGCCCCAGACACAGGAACGCCGGCAGGAAGCACACTCCCAGGGGTGCGGTCATCAGCACCCCCGCCCGCCCCGCCGACTGGGTGGACTCCTGCCGCGCCTCGTCCCGCAACTGGGCAGCGTGCTCGCGTACCGCGTCCGCGAGGGTCGTTCCGCCGGCCGCGGACCGGCGGGCCGCAGCGGCCAGCGGGGCCAGATCCTCGTCGGCATCCACCGCCCGCCAAGCGGTATCGGTGTCCGCACCCAGCGTGAGCATGGCCGCGACCGAGTCCAGCGCGGCCAGCGGATCGTGCTCGCCACCGGATCCGGCCGGCGCCGGTCGATCCCGCCAGGAGCGACCCCGGGGCCCGGCCTCGTCGCCCAGCACGTCGCCGACCGCCCGGAGCGCGGTGGCCATGGCCAGGCCGGAGTCCAGGCAGGACGCCAGCAGTTCGGCGTGCACGATCAACCATCGGCGACGTTCCGCCCGCCGCCGCGGCGAGCCGCGGGCCGGCCATCGACCACGTCCGGCCGTGAGCACTGCCGCCGTCCCGACGGCCAACAGCAGCCCCGCCCACCAGAGGCCGGGAGCGATCACCGCACACGCGGCCAGGACCCCGGCCGGTATCACGACCACCCGCACCCGGGGATCCAGGGACACCGACGGCCGGTGCGGCAGGCCGGTCCGCCGCGGCACCTCGGGCACCAGCGACAAGGCCATCGCCAACGCGACCAGGGCGAACGCGATGCGGCCGGAATCGAACGCCGCCTGGGCAGCCGCTGCCGCACCCGGATTCATCGACCCACGATCCGGGCCGACCACAGCAGGCCGCCGCACATCAGCGCCACACCGACGACGAGCAGCAGATTCCCCAGTGCCGACCCGAGCAGCACCGCAACGGGGTTCACCCCCATGCCCGCACCCAACAGGACCCCCATCACCGGCAGGGCGGCCATCACGTAACCCGACATGCGGGGCCCGGCCAGCTGCGCCGACCGGACCTGATCCGACGCCACCCGGTCCGACAGCTCGTCGGCGACACCGGAGACCACCCGCCCGAACGCGACCCCCTGCCGGCGGCTGAGCAGCCAGCCGCTGCGCAGTGCGGCCAGCACCCCGCCGGCCGCTTCGTCGGACGGCGGTCCATCGGCGGACGGTCCGGCCTCGCCGGTCCGCATCAGCAGCACCAGGGAATCGAGCACCTGCGCCCCGGCTCCCGAGCCGGCCGCCGCGGCGCCCTGCGCGGCGGCCAGCGGATCGGCCCCCGACCGCAGCTCCCGGTTCAGGGCACGCAATCCGCGCAGGATCTCCGGCATGGCCCGTCGCCGGCGACGTTCCACCAGCATCCGGCCGATCAGCACGACGGACGTGGCCAGCAGCATGGCGGCGGCCAGCAAGCCACTCGGGCCGGCCACCACCGTTGCCGCCGCCAGCACCCCGGCCCCCATCAGCACTCCCGCCACCCGGCCGGCGGACACCGCCCACCGCCCGGACCGGCTCCGGTCGGCCCACCGGGCTCGCCGCCCGAACCGGCCGAACCGGCCGAACCGCCCGAGCCGGCCGGGCATCGGCCACACGACCAACGCGAGCGCCAGCTGCAGGCAGGCCAGCGGAGTTCCGAACGGGTCGGGCGGCGGGCCGGGCATCACCGCCCGCCCGCCGCCACGGCGAGCGCACCCAGCGTCACCATGGGCGAGCCTGCCCCCGGTCGGCGAGCAGTTCGGCCAACCGGGAGGCCCCCGGCTCCACCGGCCGGCCACTGACCACCGCCCGCTCCGCCTCCACCCAGCCGTCGGAACCACGGACGAGCACCGCGATCTCGGCCAGCTCCCGCCGCGGACCGATGCGCCGCACGTGCAGCACCACATGGACCGCGCCGGCCAGCTGCGAATGCAGCGCGGCCCGCCCGATTCCGCCGAGCGACGCCAGCGCCTCGAGCCGAGCCGGCACATCGACCGCCGTATTGGCGTGCACGGTGCCCGCCCCGCCGTCATGGCCGGTGTTCATCGCGGCCAGCAGGTCGACCACCTCCGCGCCCCGCACCTCGCCGACCACCAGGCGGTCCGGGCGCATCCGCAGTGCCTGCCGCACCAGGTCCCGCATCGAGATCGACCCGGCCCCCTCGACGTTGGCCTGCCGGGCCACCAGCCGCACCACGTGCGGATGCGGCGGCCGGAGTTCCTCGGCGTCCTCGACAGTCACCACCCGCTCGTGCGGCGGCACGGCCGCGAGCAACGCGGAGAGCAGAGTCGTCTTGCCCGAACCGGTTCCGCCGGAGACCAGCAAGGCCAACCGGGCGTGCAGGATGGCCGACACCACGGGCAGGCTGCACCCGGGCAGGCTCCCGGCCTCGACCAGCGCGCCCAGGTCATGCCTGACCGGTCGCAGCACCCGCAACGACAGGCAGGTGCCCGAGGCGGCGATCGGGGCCAGGACCGCGTGCAGCCGCGTGCCGTCGGTCAGCCTGGCGTCGACGTGCGGATGGGCGTCATCCAGCCGGCGGCCGGCGGCGGTGGCCAGCCGTCGGGCCAGCCGCTGAACGGCCGCATCGTCGGTGAACCGGACCGAGGCCGGCTCCCAACCCCTTCCACGATCCACCCGCACGTCCGTCGGCGAATTCACCACCACATCGGTGGTCGACGGGTCGGCGAGCAATTCGGCCAGCGGCCCGGCCCCGACAAGCTCTCGCTGGAGCTGCCGGATCAGCCGGAGCATCTCGGCGTCACTCATCAGCACCGTCGATTCCGCCCGCAGCGCCGCCGCCAGGGCCTGCGGACGGGGCGCCTCGCCGCGGTCGACGAGTCGTCGCTGCACCCGCCCGATGATCTCGTCCGAGATACCCGCGTCGGGGCTCGCCGAGGCGCCGTTGCGCACGTCGCCGTTCGTCGGGCCGATCGCACTCATGCCGCGGCGCACCCGAGTTCGGTGAGCACCCGCCGCGCGGCCTTCAACAGGGGGCGCCGGCGCCCGGTCGACAACGAGAGCCCGAATTCCAGCTCGTTCGCCAGACCGGGCTCGGCCCGCATCTGCGCCAGCAACGGCAGGCCCAGCAACTCGGCGACCTCGTCAGCACCCAGCCCGCAGGGCGAAGGCCCGCGAACCACCAGCCCGGCCTCGACGTCGAATCCACGCAACCGGGTACAGATCCGATCGGCGGCCCAGCAGCCGCGGACGTCCGCGGGTGCGATCAGCACCACCAGGTCGCAGCGTTCCAGCACCCGGTCGGGGGTCGGCCCGGGTGTCCGGGGCAGGTCGACCACGATGACCGCGCCGGCCCGGCGACCGGCGTCGATCACCACGTCGACGAGCTCCGGATCGAGATCACCGACGGGCTCACGACCATGTGCCAGGACCGAGATCCCGCTCGCGCCGATCCGGATCCGGGGAAGAGCGCGGGTCAGCTCTTCGAGTCCAAGCCGCCCGGCCGGCGCGGACAGGTCCTTCCACCGCAGGCCGGGGCTGTGCTCGACGCCGAGGATGACGTCCAACCCGGCACCCCAGCGGTCGCAGTCGAGCAGCAGGGCGGGCGCACCCGACCGAGCCCCGGCGAAGGCAACGGCCCCGGCGAACACAGAGGCGCCCGCGCCGCCGCAGGCCCCGAGCACCGCGACGCAGCGGCCATCGGCCGTGGTTTCCCGGAGGGTGTCGGCGAGCAGCTCGATCAGCTCGACCTCGCCCTGATGCACGTGCACGGTCTTCTCCACGCCCAACCGCACGCACAGCTCCCACATGGCTTCCGGCGCCGGCGCATCGAAGACCACGACAACCCCCGGACGGCGGGGCATCCGGGCGTCGACCGCCGCCCGGACCAGTTCCGCGTCGAGCAGGACGACCGGGGCGGTGCGCCACAACAACCGCGATCCCGGCTCGCGGCTGTGCACCAGTTCCACGCCCGCGGCCGCCGCGATCCGCAACGCGTCGTCGAGCAGCCCGTCGTCTGCCGTCACGATCAACGGCCGCGCGTTCTCCGCCACACCATGTCTCCGTCCGACCCGACATTCCGATCCGATTCCCTCGACCTCAACAGTGGGCCGAGCGGAGGCGTCGGTGGGGCCGGGCGCCGAGGATGTGGACGAAAATCGGACATGTGGACAAACGGCGGGGTCAGTGGCCGCGCGGAGGGCGCATCAGGCGAGCACAGCCTGCTGACCGGAGGAGTTCGGGTGAGCCGAAACGCCCCGAGATAGAGGGCGGCCCCCGCCAGGGGGGAGGGCGGGGGCCGCAAGGGTTCAGCTCCGGGGGGTTGAGCTGAACCGGGGGTCGGCTCCGGGGGGGTGGAAACCGACTCCCACACTGTAGACCCGTGGACGCAGGTTCGTCACGTGTTCCCGCCAGGCAACTCCCGGAAGATCTTCATTCCGATACCGACAGACACAATTGGGTGCATCTGAATCGGTCAGGGGGGTTCACCCCTCGACGGCAGGTTGCCCTCGCTCCCGGGTCCGGGTATCACTGTGAAGAGGGACCCCCGTAAGGCCAAGGGCGGAGTGAAGAGAAACCCCGTCAACCCCCATCGGAGTTCCCTGCGCAGGCCCCGGTACCCACTCACCGCTATAAGCCGCGGGAGGTACGTCGTCAGGGACTTCCACGATGGACGTGGAGCCCGTTCACGACGAGTCGTGGTGAAGCTTGGTAGCTGGTCAGCCTGCGCAGACGGCGCTCGACATCCGTGTCGGGCGCCGTCTTTCTTGTCCGGCCCGACCGGCGCCCAGAAATGCGCGGGCGTGGGATCACCCGGCTGGTCGCCGGACCGATGAGGCAGGCCGATGGCCGTGACCGAGTCAGGCTCGCAGGCCGGACGCGCGGCCGGCAACGATCCACCACGGCAGCCGTGCGGCGAGGCCCCGATCTTGCTGACCAGGGTGCTCAGGACGGGAGATCGCGAGGCGACCGGAAGGACCGGGCTCGTCACGAATCGACAATTGTCGACGGCCACCCAGCAGAAATTCACCCGAACAGACGAAAGCTTGATCGAACGCCAGGAGGACAGGACAGCAACTCAGAGTAGCACAATGTCACTGTATGCATCCGCATTGACCTCGGCAGGCCACCGCAGGCCCGCCCTGCGCTGGCGACGCGGTTTGGCGCGGACGGATTCTCGGATTCCAACGGTTTCCAACGAAGCAGATCAAATGCGCGCTTTGCCTGATTAGAGTGGTTATTCCGATATTCGCTTTTTCGG
>DATDBV010000617.1:0-21543 GCA_036524715.1 Nakamurella sp.
CGGTCATTCATCCGGGCGATGAAGCCCAGACCCGACACCACCGCCACCGCGACGATCATGCCGACGATGAGCAACACGGTGCCGAGCCCGCCGTCACCGAACAGTCCGCCGTCCTGCGCTGCCTGCGTGATCATCGGTCGGCCTCCTGATGGTTCGGGGTGGTCTGGGTGGCCTCGATCACCCTGGAGAGCGAGGCGTGCAGGGCCTGGAGCTCCTCGATCGGCAGGCCCAAGCGGTCGATGACCGCGGGCGGAACAAGCAACGCCTCATCACGCAGCGCCCGGCCGCGGTCGGTCAGCTCGACAGCGAGGTGGCGCTCGTCGGCGGCGTTGCGCCGGCGGACGATCAAGTCGGCCGCCTCGAGCCGCTTGAGCAGCGGCGACAGCGTGCCCGGGTCCAGTTGAAGAAGCTCCGACAGCCGCTTGACCGACAGCGGCGCCTGCTGCCACAACGCCAGCATGACGAGGTACTGCGGATGGGTCAGCCCCATCGGCTCCAGGATCGGGCGGTAGATGGCGACCACGCTCCGAGCGGCCACCACCACGGCGAAGCACACCTGCTGGTCCAGGGTCAGTGGATCTGCGGCGGCGGGCGGGTCCTGGGTGAGGGTCATGGGGATAGCATACCCCAATCGTTGGGCCACCAACCATTGTTGAATCGTATCCACGCCGATGCGGATCGACTCGGCCGGTCCGCCGGTTCCCGTCCGGGCGGCGGGCCAGCGAGATCCACCGGGGCAGCCTTCTTGGGCAGCTGATGTGGATATCACGGGCTCGACGCCTCCACGGCCCTGGCCTATCCAGGAAAGGCGCAAGGCCGCATCGGAGTGTTGGCGCATCGGACTGTCGGCTGCCCCGAGGCTCAGCCGGCTGCTTGTCGATGTATCGTGTCGATATAACCGGCAGTTGTAGCGCGGACGGCGATGCCGACAGCCTGTCACACCGCGTTCCTTCGCTGCGACGTCCCCGGGTGAACCGTGCTGCGGCGGGACGCAGCGGTGCCTGGCAAGGGAGGTGCGTGATCGCCAAGGAGAGCTCAACCGTCTTCGAGCTGGCCGTCCTCGGCCTGCTCGCCGAGGCCCCCATGCACGGCTACGAGCTGCGCAAACGCCTGACCGCCACGCTCGGCACCATCCGCGCGTTCAGCTTCGGATCGCTGTACCCGACGCTGCGCCGGCTGGAGGCTGCCGGGCACGTGTCCACCGAGGATCCGGTCGTCGACGCCGACGCGGTGCCGCTGTCGTCCAAACGGTCCCGGGTGACGTACCGGATCACCGCCGACGGCAAGGAGCGGCTGGCCGACCTGCTCGGCGACACCGGACCCCAGTCCTGGTCGGACGACGGGTTCGGCGTGCACCTGGCCTTCTTCTCCCGCACGTCTGCGGAAGCGCGGATGCGGATCCTGGAGGGCCGCCGGCGCCGGGTCGAGGAACGGCGCGAGGGCCAGCGGTCCGCGGTCGGCCGGGCCGTGGACCGGTTCGACACCTACACGGCCGAGTTGCACCAGCTCGGTCTGGAGGCCTCCGACCGGGAGGTGCGCTGGCTCAACGAGTTGATCGACGCCGAGCGCGGCCGGCTGCCGGCGGAAAAGCCACCACGCCCACCGCCGAGACCCGGCACACCCCCTGTCCAGCCAGCACAGCCCGCCTCACCCACCGGAGCACCCGTGATCGGGGGGATCGACCCCGCTCCGGTCGACCCACAGGAGGAAAGTCAATGAGCACCATCAAAGTAGCCATCGTCGGCGTCGGGAACTGCGCGTCGTCGCTGGTCCAGGGCGTCGAGTACTACAAGGATGCCGAGCCCGGCTCGACCGTGCCCGGCCTGATGCACGTGCAGTTCGGTGACTACCACGTCCGCGACCTGGACTTCGTCGCCGCATTCGACGTGGACGCCAAGAAGGTCGGCTTCGACCTGGCCGAGGCGATCAACGCCAGCGAGAACAACACCATCAAGATCGCCGACGTGCCGCCGACCGGCATCATCGTGCAGCGCGGCGTCACCCATGACGGCCTGGGCCGCTACTACCGCGAGACCATCACCGAGTCGCCGGCCGAGCCGGTCGACGTCGTAGCGACCCTGCGTGAGGCGAACGTCGACGTGCTGGTCTGCTACCTGCCGGTCGGCTCCGAGGACGCGGTCCGCTTCTACGCCCAGTGCGCCATCGACGCGGGTTGCGCCTTCGTCAACGCGCTGCCGGTGTTCATCGCCAGCACCCCGGAGTGGGCGGAGAAGTTCCGCGCCGCCGGGCTGCCGATCGTCGGCGACGACATCAAGTCGCAGATCGGCGCGACCATCACCCACCGGGTGCTGGCCAAGCTGTTCGAGGACCGCGGCGTCGTCCTGGACCGCACCATGCAGCTGAACGTCGGCGGCAACATGGACTTCAAGAACATGCTGGAGCGGGACCGGCTGGAGTCCAAGAAGATCTCCAAGACCCAGGCCGTCACCTCCCAGGTGGACCGGGACATGGGCGCGCGCAACGTCCACATCGGCCCGAGCGACTACGTGCCGTGGCTGGACGACCGCAAGTGGGCCTACGTCCGGCTCGAGGGTCGAGCGTTCGGCGACGCCCCGCTGAACATGGAGTACAAGCTCGAGGTCTGGGACTCGCCGAACTCGGCCGGCGTGATCATCGATGCGGTCCGGGCGGCGAAGATCGCCAAGGACCGGGGCATCGGCGGCCCGATCCTGTCCGCCTCGTCGTACTTCATGAAGTCCCCGCCGGTGCAGTACCCGGACGACCAGGCCCGCGACAACGTGGAGAAGTTCATCGCCGGCGAGATCGAGTTCTGATGCTGACTTCGCGCTGATCAGAATCAAAACGGCCCCGCCCGCGGCAGACCTGAGGGCGGGGCCGTTCGCCACGGGACCGCGAATCATGCCGAACAGCTCGGCGGCGGCGCGGGTCAGGGCGTCCGATACTTGTATCGCGGGAGGTGGTGGTAGTGGCGATCTCGATCAGGCTCACACCGGAGGACGACGCCAGGCTCGCTGAGTTGGCGCGACGCACCGGGCGCTCGAAATCCTTTTACGTGCGCGAAGCGATTCACGAGCACCTCGACGACCTCGAGGAACGGTTCTGGGCGGATGACATCGTGCGCGTGTGGGAAGAATCCGGCAAGCCGAGCCGTCCTGCCGATCAGCTGTGGGATGAGCTGGGTGTGTGAGCCTGTGGAGGCTGCGCACCACGCCGCAGTTCGACAAAGTGGCCCGCCAATTGGACCGTGCCGTGCTGCGTCGAGTCAGGGCCTACCTCGACTCGGTCTGCGAGTTGGACGACCCGCGCCAGAGAGGTAAGGCCTTGACCGCGGATCGAGCGGGGTACTGGCGATACCGGATCGGCGACTGGCGAGTGGTTGTCGAGATCCGCGACGAAGAACTCGTGATCATCGCCATCGGACTTGGACATCGCTCAACGATCTACCGAGAGTGAGGCATGGGTGCCCTGTAGGAGGGCGCCCAGCAATCCGGTCCGTTCCTCGTCGCGGTGCAACTCGGTGTCACGAAGATCTGCTGGACCCAGGCCGTCACGTCCCAAGTCGACCGGGACATGTGAGCCCGCAACGTCCACATCGGCCCGAGCGACTACGTGCCGTGGCTGGACGACCGCAAGTGGGCCAACGTCCGACTCGAGGTGCCGCGCGTTCGGCGACGGCCCGCTGAACAACCCGCCGGACGGGGCCGCTGGTCGCTATCGGCCTGGGCTCTGCCCCAACCTCCCGGACGAACCCCGCTCCGCCCAAGCCTCGAACCCCGTGGCGGTAAGGCGGAAGAACTGCTCATGCGGAGTGCGAACACCCCGGCGACGCCTCGGATGAGTAGCGTTTGCCGGATGAGCCCCGGTGACGTCGAGTGGCGTGAAGTGCTCCCTCCCGAGCCGATCACCGATTCCGCACAACAAGCGCTGCGAAAAGCCGATGCGCTTCGTGACCTGTGGGAAAGGAAGTTGGCCACCTCGTCGGCGGAAGAGATCAGGCTCAGCAGAGAATCGAGTCTGCGACGTCACGCGATCGAAACAGGAATCATCGAGAGACTCTATGACGTCGACTGGGGCGTTACTCTTGCGCTGGTCGCGGACGGCTTGACCATGGAAGTGGCCTCCCGGGAGGGAAGCCTTTCGGAAGACGCTCTCGACACCATCCGCGTGCAGTTCGAGGCACTCCAATTTCTCACCGACTATGCCAACGACCAGCTGGACCTGACGGTCCTGTTCGTCAGGCAGCTCCACCAGGCGCTGACTCGCAATCAACTGTCCTACGGAGCACGCGATTCACTGGGCCGGCCGATTCAGGCGACGCTGCACCATGGCGAGTGGAAGCGGACACCGAACCATGTGGTTCGGTCGGATGGGTCGACCTACTACTACGTGCCTCCCGAGCGTGTCCAAGACCAGATGGAATCTCTCGTCTCGCTGTACCGGGATCTGTCGGCCGAGCATCCGCTCATCGTCGCGGCGTGGCTGCATCACGGGTTCATTTCGATTCACCCGTTCGAAGATGGGAATGGGCGCGTCGCCCGAGCGCTCACTCTGCTCGTGATGCTTCGTCGGCATTACGCACCCTTGGTCGTCGATCGCGACAGCCGAACCGCCTACATCGACGCCTTGGATGAGGCCAACATCGGTGATCTATCAAGTTTGGTTGAACTCTTTGCCAACCTCGAGATCGTCGCACTGCGATCGGAACTTGAGGGTCCAATCGCACCTGTCGAGTCCGGACCCGGTGTCCGTGATGTGGCGAAGGCCTACGCCGACCGGATCCAGCAACGTCGCGAACTCCTCGACGAAAGGAGGCGAACGCAGGTTGTCGAGTTGGCCGAATCGATCAACCGAAAATCGGAGGAGCTGCTTCACTCCCTCGGCGCAGAACTGGTCGGGGAACTGCGCAGGGTGGACCCGGCAGCTCGCTTCTCGGTGACTTCGGCCCGACCGGGCGAGGCAGAATCGCGGTTCTGGTATCGGCAGATAGTGCGCAGCGCCCGCGAGGTCGGTTTCTTCGCGAACCTTGCTGACGGCGCATGGTGGACGCGCCTTCACCTCAGGGTGCAAGAACTCCTCCTGCGCTATGCGGTCGTCGTGCAGAAGGTGGGTCGTGGCGAGACCGGAGTGCTGGCGATGACCGTCTTCGCGGAGACAATCACCCTATCCGGCTCCGGCGCAGGATCCGAGGAATCGACAGCACCGGTTCCCGCCATCAGATTGACCGCCAAAGACAGCGTCACACTGCTCTACTCGGACAGCGTCGACGACCGCTGGACCGAGATCGCCCAAGCGATCGACCGCACACTTTCGGCCGCGGTCGTCATCCTTGCCGAGGGCCTGGCGTAGTCGGATCGAAGCCGACCTCGGGACGTTCAGTTGTGCGGGCCGGGATCCTCCTTGAGGTCGGCCATGTCCCGCCACCGGCTGGGCGAGATGCCGAGCCTCTTGTTGATCAGCACCGTGACGAAGAACAGCACCACCCCGACCACCAGCAGCCAGCCGGCAACCCAGTACTGGGTGACGGATCGGCCGGTCAGCGGCGTCACCAGGTACAGGCAGGTGATCATGCCGATGATGGGCAGCACGGTCGGCGCCCGGAAGTATCTGCGATCGGGGACGTCCCTGCGCAGCACCAACACGGCCAGATTGACGACGCTGAACACCGCCAGCAGCAGCAACGCGGTCGTCCCGCCCAGTACCGCCACCGTGTCGGAGCTGCCCATCGACACGAAGATGATCAGCCCGAAGGCCAGCACGGTGGTGAAGACGATCGCCGTCCAGGGCGTCCGCCGCGTCGGATGCACCCTGCCCAGCACCGGCGGCAGCACCCGCTGCCGGGCCATGCCGTAGATCAGCCGGCTGGCCATCAGCATGTTGATCAGCGCGGAGTTGGCCACCGCGAACATCGAGATGAACGGCAGCAGGGTGTCGATCGGCAGGTCGGGGGCACCGGCCTTGACCACCTCGACCAGCGGCGTGTCGCTCTCGGCCAGCACGCCGACCGGCACCAGTGCGACCGAGACGATCGACACCAGCACGTAGATGATCCCGGTGATGGTCAGGCCGGTCAGCATGACCTTGGGGAAGATCTTGACCGGATCCTTGGTCTCCTCGGCCATGTTCACCGAGTCCTCGAACCCCACCATGGCGAAGAATGCCAGCGACGTCGCCGCCGTCACCGCGAGGAACACGTTCTTCTCGTCCGGCGTGTCGAACGCGACCACCCGGGCGAAGTCGAAGTCCGCGCCGAAGAACGCCCAGAAGCCAACCAGGATCACCAGCAGCAGACCGGACAGCTCGATCAGCGTCAGCACCACATTGGCCTTGACGCTCTCGCCGACGCCGCGGAAGTTCACGATCGCGACGAGCGCCATGAAGCCGAGCGCGATGAGCACGATCGTCCACGGGCCGGCCTCGAAGCCGAAGCCCTTCGCCAGGTTCGACGCGAACGCCCGGGAGGCCGTGGACGCCGAGGTGATGCCCGAACACATCACCACGAACGCGACCAGGAACGTGAAGAAGTGGATGCCGAATGCCTTGTGCGTGTACAGCGCGGCCCCGGCGGCCTGCGGGTACTTCGTCACCAGCTCGAGGTAGCTGAACGCGGTGATCGTGGCCACCGCGAACGCGACCAGGAACGGCAACCACGCGGCGCCGCCCACCTCGGCCGCCACGTCGCCGGTCAACGCATAGACCCCGGTGCCCAGGATGTCGCCGACGATGAACAGCAGCAACAGTTTCGGGCCCATGACCCGCTTCAGCTCCGGCTGGCCGGACTCGGCCGGCGCGGTCGCCGGGGATTGTTCCCACGTCATCGCCGTCACCGTCACCCTCGGGGCCGGAAAGCTCGGATCGCCGGGCTGTTTCCCCGTTTCGTGCCCTCGCAAACGGGACCGGGCACGGATATGTCCGCACCGGCCGCGGAGCCAGCACCCAGCCCCGCATCAAGTTGATCATGGGGCGCGGCCGGTGACACACCGAGCTTTGCCGCGACACGCCGGCGCGGACCTGGCCCCGCCCCATGATCAACTGCCCGGGGCGGGGGCGGGGCGGGCGGGCCTGCCCCCGGGGCGGGAGCGGGCGGGGCTGCCCCGCTGCGGGCGGGGCTCCCGGGGGCAGGCGGGGACGGAGCGGCGGGGCCGGTCAGCCGCCGGCGGCGCGTACGAATTCGGCGATCTGTTGCGGGTGCGACATCGGCAGGCTGTAGTGCGTGGCGTCCGGCAACGTGTGTGCGGTGATCACCGACGAGCGGGCCCGCGCCCGTTTGACCAGGCTGCGGGCGTGGTTCACCCGCCCGCGACCGGCGGCCACCACGGTGGTCGGCGGCCGGAGCCCGACGACCTCATGCGGGATCCTGGTCGGCACCGTCGAGGTGAGCCCGAACGCATCGGTGCCCAGCGCGGTCAGTTCCAGCCACTGGTCGTTCAGCGGCACCCCCCGGGTTTCCCAGCGGATGAGGGCGGCCCGTCGGGCGCCGCTGGGCTTCATCATCGCCGGCGTTGCCCGCAGGAGGTAGCCCTTCAGCATGGGGGTGAAGCACATGGTCGGGTCGAGGAGCATCAACGCGGACACCCGCGCGGGCTCCGCGAGGGCGAAGTCCAACGCGATCCACGCGCCGTAGGAGTGACCGACCAACTGCGCCCGTTCCACGCCGACACCGTCCAGCACCGACGCCAGCCATCGCCGGAGATCGGCCGGGTTGGCCAGCGCCGTGCCGGCGGCCACGCTCCGACCGGGGTCGCCGGGAACGTCCACGCCGTGCACCCGGTGATCGACGACCAGGTCGTGGGCCAGTGCGTTCCATTCCGCCGACGTCGCCCCGTAGGCGGCCAGCAACACCACCGGCGGCCCGGCCGCAGGACCGCACGAGTACACCCGGGTGGTGCCGAACTCCGAGTCCAGGTCGGTGAACTCGGTCCCGGCGGGCCAGCGCTGCATCGCCTCGTCGTACCTGCGCAGGAAGGTCTCGCGGTCCCTCGGTTCCGGCCGCGTCATCAGAGCGTGACCAGGTCGCCGAGGCGAATGGTCGCCGCGCCGGCGGCAACGGATCGGTACCCGCGGGCTCCGTGATCCAGATCGATCAGTGCCTGTCGGACCGCGTCGTCCACCGTCGGCGACGGTTCCTGCCGCAGGCAGAACCGGCTGAACTCGACGCAGGGGCCGGCCTCCCGCACATCGCGCAACACCAACGGTCCTTCGGCCGTCGACACGGTCGCCACCGGCGGCATGCTGAGCGGGGCCAACCCCGCCGGGGCGTCGAGCAGCACGGTCTCGCCGGCGATCCCGCCGACCACGTGGTCGCCGTACCGCTTCCGCAGGGCGACGTAGTCACCGGTGCCCATGAACAGGATCCCGGCCCGCCCCTTGGGGTCTCGCGTCTGCGGGTGGTCCTGGTGGTGCACGTCGAGGATCTCGCCGCCAGCCGCGGTCAGGCCGTGCACCCCGCGGGGTCCGGCGACGATGCGGTCCACCTGGACGATCGCGGCCGGTCGGTAGGAGCGCAGCGGCGCCCGGCCGACCTTGACCGGGCCGTTTTGCACCTGCAGCCGGACGATTCGGTAGTCGGCCATGTCAGCTCCCGCGGGTGTGCGCGTCCGGCATCGGCAGGATCTGGGTGGGGCTGGGCGTGCTGAACCTGCTGTCGATGCCCGCCAGCGCGCCCGTGTCCAGGTCCACCCTCAGCATGTTGATCGCGTCACTCTCCTGATTCGCGACGTACACCCGATCGTCCACCACGGTGATGTCCCGCGGGTGGGCGCCGCCGCCGGGGATCTCGTCGACCCGGCGAAGGGTCGCGTCGGTGAGCCGGAACGACGCGACGGTGTCCGGCCCTCGGTTGGCCATCAGCACGTGCCGGCCGTCGGCCGTCCGGGCGATGCCGCTGGGTGCGGCCGGCTCCTCGGTGACGTCCGAGCCGGCCCGGACGTCGAGCAGGGTCAGCGCACCGGTCGCCCGCTCGAGGCGCAGCAGGGCGATCTCGCCGGTCAGCTCACCGGCCACCGCGACCAGATCGTCGGGCAACGCGACCAGATGCCGTGGCCCGAGGCCGGCCGGCATCGGCGTCGACGCGAGCGGCGTGAGGGTCGCCGCCCCGGCGTCCAGCCGGTAGGCGACGACCAGGTCGGCGCCCAGGTCCACCGCCAACACGAGATCGCCGTCGAGGTACACCATGTGCGCGTGCGGGCCGGCCTGCCGGTCCCGGTCCGGGCCCGACCCCTCGTGCGCCACCAACTGGGTCCGCTCACCGATGCGCCCGTCGGGCCGTAGCTTGTGTACCGCCAGGCTGCCCGACGTGTAGTTGGCGGTGACCAGCACCCGGCCGGATGGGTCCACGGCCAAGTGGCACGGGTGCGCGCCGCCGGTGGACGCCGATCCGAGCACGGCCAGGCCCCGCCGGCCACGTGCGACCTCGAACGCCCAGACCCGGCCGTCGGACACCTCGCCGACCCCATAGACGTGCCGGCCGTCCGGATGCCAGGCCAGGTACGAGGGCGACTCCGGCTGCTCGGCCGAGGACGCCCCGGCCACCGGCTCGGACACGTCCCGATCGGTGAGCAACTCCCAGCGCCCGGTCGCCGGATCGTGGCCGACCACCTCGATCCGGCGTCCCCGGCCGCCGGCGCCGAAGGTGTAGCAGCCGACCAGGAACTCGGTCATCGTCAGGCCGCCCCTTTCCCGGGACGCCTCGCAAGCCGCCACGAACCCGCCCGCCCACCCTGGACGCAGCGGCGGCGCCTGTGCCAACGGTTCGCTCGGCAAGCCTCGCTCACGGCACGATCGAGATCATCTTGCCGGGGACGACGACCACCTTCCGGGGCGCCGCCCCGGCCAGCAGCTCGACGATCCGCGGCTCGGCCAGCGCCGCCGCCTCGATCTCGGATGTCGCGGCGGTGACATTGGCAGTGATCCGGGCCCGCACCTTGCCCTTGACCTGTATCGGGTACTCGACCTGCTCGGCGACCAGCAGCGCCGGATCGGCCTGCGGGAACGGCCCGTGCGCCAACGAGTCCGGGTGACCCAGCCGGGACCACATCTCCTCACTGATGTGCGGGGCCAGCGGCGCGGTCATCAGCACCAGTGCCTCGGCCACCGACCGCGGCACGGCGGCGCCGGACTTGGTCAGATGATTGGTCAGCACGATCAACTTCGCGATCGCCGTGTTGTAGCCCATCACCGCGTAGTCGGTGCGCACCCCGTCGATGGTCCGGTGCAGCAGGCGCTGGGTCTGAAGATTCGGCTCGGACTCCGACACCACCGTCTCCCCGGTGGATTCCGACACCACCAGCCGCCACAGTCGCTGCAGGTAGCGCTGGGATCCGACGACGTCCCGGGTCTGCCAGGGCCGGGACATGTCCATCGGCCCCATGCCCATCTCGTACATGCGGAAGGTGTCGGCGCCGAACCGATCGCAGATCTCGTCCGGGGTGACGACATTGTTCAGGGATTTGCCCATCTTGCCGTACTCACGGTCGACCGGCCGGCCCTGGTACTCGAACGTCGAGACACCCGCTGTGTCGACTTCAGTCACCTCATCAGCCGGCACGTACAGCCCGCGCTCATCGGTGTAGGCGTAGGCCTGGATGTAGCCCTGGTTGAACAGTTTGCGGTACGGCTCCTCGCTGGAGACGTGTCCCAGGTCGTACAGCACCTTGTGCCAGAATCGGGAGTACAGCAGGTGCAGCACCGCATGTTCGACGCCGCCGACGTACAGGTCGACCCCACCCGGATCGTCCGGCCGGGACGGGTCCCGGCCCATCCAGTACTGCTCGACCTCTGGGTCGCAGAACGTCTTGTCGTTGGTCGGGTCCAGGTAACGCAGCTCGTACCAGCAGGACCCGGCCCACTGCGGCATGACGTTCAGCTCGCGGGTGTAGGTCTTGGGTCCGTCGCCCAAGTCGAGCTCGACGGTGGCCCACTGGGTGGCCCGGGCCAGCGGCGGCACCGGCTGCGAAGTAGCGTCCTGCGGGTCGAACGACTGCGGGGAGTAGTCGCCGACCTCGGGCAGGGTGAGCGGCAGCTGATCGTCGGGCAACGAGATGGCCACGCCGTGCTCGTCGTAGACGATCGGGAACGGCTCGCCCCAGTACCGCTGCCGGGAGAACAGCCAGTCCCGCAGCTTGTACTGCTTCTCGGCCTGCCCGAACCCCTTGCCCACCAACCAGTCGATGGTCACCGCCTTGGCGGTCGCGACATCCAGGCCGTTCAGGCTGATGTCGTCGTTGGCGCTGTTGATCGCCGGGCCCTCGCCGGTGTACGCCTGGTCGTCCGGATGATCGGCGGGCGGCTGCACGGTGCGGATGATCGGCAGGCCGAACACGGTGGCAAAGTCCCAGTCCCGGATGTCCTGGCCGGGAACGGCCATGATTGCGCCGGTGCCGTAGCCCATCAGCACGTAGTCGGCGACGAACACCGGCAGCACGCCACCCGTTGCCGGGTTGGCCGCGAAGGCGCCGACGAACACGCCGGTCTTGTCCTTGTTCTCCTGACGGTCCAGATCGGACTTTCGCGAAGCGGCCAGCCGATACTCGGCGACCGCCTGCGCCGGGGTGGCCGCCCCGCCGGTCCAGCGGGGGTCCGTGCCCTCCGGCCAGCCCGCGGTGGTGATCGCGTCGACCAGCGGATGCTCGGGTGCCAGCACCATGTACGTCGCCCCGAACAGCGTATCCGGCCGCGTGGTATACACCTCGATCGCGCCGGACTCGTTGCCCGGCACCGTTTCACGTGAAGCACCGATGGTGAAGCGGATGCTGGCGCCGTGGGAGCGGCCGATCCAGTTCCGCTGCATCGACTTGACCGACTCTGGCCAGTCCAGCCGGTCCAGGTCGTCCAGCAGCCGGTCCGCGTAGGCGGTGATCCGCATCATCCACTGGCGCAGGTTGCGCCGGAAGACGGGGTAGTTGCCGATGGCGCTGCGACCGTCGGCCGTGACCTCCTCATTGGACAGCACCGTGCCCAGCCCGGGGCACCAGTTGACCGGGGCGTCGTCGATGTAGGCCAGCCGATGGCCGGCCAGCACCCGGTGCCGCTCGACGTACGTCAGCTCCGTCCAGGCCCGGCCGTCCGGGGTGGGTCGGGTGCCGGCCGCCAACTCCTCGATCAACGCGCTGATGGGTCGGGCGCTGCCGGCGGCCTCGTCGTACCAGGCCTCGAACAGCTGGGTGAAGATCCACTGGGTCCACCGGAAGAACTCCGGGTCGGTGGTGGCCACGCTCCGCCGCTGGTCGTGCGCGAAGCCCAGCCGGCGCAGCTGCGCCCGGTAGCGGGCGATGTTCGCCTCGGTGGTGGTGCGCGGGTGGGTGCCGGTGCGGACCGCGTACTGCTCGGCCGGCAGGCCGAAGGCGTCGTACCCGATGGTGTGCAGCACGTTTCGGCCGGTCATCCGCATGAAACGGCCGATCACGTCCGTGCCGATGTAGCCCAGCGGGTGCCCGACGTGCAGGCCCGCGCCGGACGGGTACGGGAACATGTCCAGCAGGTACAGCTTGTCGGCCGGCACCGGCGAGCCATCCGCCGGGGCCAGCGGCCCGGCCGGGTTGGGTGCCGCGAAGGTGCCATCGGCCTCCCAGCGGTCCTGCCAGTGCGCCTCGATCTCGGCGGCCAGCCCGGCGGTGTAACGGAACGGCGGCACTGAATCACCGACCGTTTCGTCACCCGCCGGCCCGGCCGGCCTGGTCCCGGTCGCCTCGCTCTGCGTCGTCATCGCCGTTGCTCCTGTTCCTGCCCGGTTCGGTCCCTGCCTGGTCGCACAAAAAATCCCCCCTGTGTGACAGGAGGGATCGCCGCGCTTGTCGGATGGCCCGCAATGGGTCCGATCAGCGCGGCCGGGGAAGAAGCAGGGCCACCGCCATGCGCGGGAGTCTACCCCGCCCGGTGCGGCTGACTCAGCCGCTTTCGAGGCGACCCAGCCCGGTGTCGGTGGCCCGTGCTACTCAGGACCGACACCCGACGACACCCGACGACACCCCGACCAAAGGGAGGAACCGATGGCAGGTTCCGCGACCGACTGGACCGCGTTGCTGGCCTCGCAGCTGTCCTGGCACTGGGAGGCGCAGGCCCGGCCGCGCCTGGACGGACTGACCGACGCCGAGTACTTCTTCGAGCCGGTGCCCGGTTGCTGGAACGTCCGGCCGGCCGGCCGGCCAGGCCCGGCGCCGGCATACGGGCGCGGATCGATGCGGATGGAGTTCGATTTCGAGCCGCCGGAGCCGACGCCGGTCACCACCATCGCCTGGCGATTGGCCCACCTGATCGTCGGCGTGTTCGGCGATCGGAACGCCCGTTACTTCAGCGGGCCGGCCATGACGTTCACGACGTACGCCTACCCCGCCACGGCCGCCGAGGCGCTCGCCGCACTCGACGACGGATATGACCGGTGGATCTCCGGGGTGGGAACGCTGTCGCCGCCGGAGCTGACCGCGAACTGCCGCGAGCCGGGGTTCGAAACCGACTCGATGGCCGCGCTGATCCTGCACATTCACCGGGAGGCGATCCACCACTTGTCGGAGATCGCGCTGCTGCGGGACCTGTGGGCGAACGGTCTGCGGTCCGCCGCCCAATAGGATGACCGTCGTGGCGACCGCATCCCTTGCCCTGACCGCTCCGCTGGCCGCGGTGCTGCTGCTCCTCGCCGCGCTGTGCGGGGTGATCGGCCTGCGAGGCCGGGCGGGCACGCTGACCCGGGACGGCCGGACGGGGGTGCGGACGCCGGCCAGCATGGCCAGCGACGAGGCGTTCCGCGTGGCCAATCGCGTCGCGGCGCCGGTCACGCTGGGCGCGGCGACCATCGCCGCCGTGCTGGCCCTTCTCATCCTGGTGCTGACGCTGTCGACCGTCATGGTGGTGATCGCCTTCGTGGCGGGGATCGCCGCCGCGTTCGCATTGCTGGTCACGGCGGGAGTGCTCGGTGATCGGGCCGCCCGGCACGTGCCCGTCCCGGCCCGCAAGCCCGAATCTGGCGGGGCCGGGTGCGGCGGATGCGGCTGCGGCGGGGGCGGCTGCAGCAAGCTGACCAAGAACAGCCAGTCGGCAACCGGGTCCGCCTGACCGCTCTCGGGTCGACCGGCCCCGCCGTCAGTTCCGGCTGAGATCACCCGGATGGTAGGCCGACAGCGACATCGGGTAAGGCTGGCGGCGCAGCACGCTGAACCACAGATCCGTCCGCGGGCCGGCCAGTACGTCGTCCGGCAGTCCAGGCACCACGTACCACGACCCCTCGACGATCTCGTCGACCAGTTGTTCGGCGTCCCAACCGGCGCGGCCGGCGTAGATCCGGATCCCCCGCAGCGACTGGGTGACCACTCCCGGGTCGCCGTCGAGGTCGACGAGGACGACCGGCCCGGTCACCCCGACGACACCGGACACCTCCCGGGGGTTCGTCCCGGTGCGGCACACGCCCAGGCACATCGCCGCCGAAGTCTGCACCGGACCGCCGGCGAACACCGCGTGCGGCCGCGCGGTGTGCGACGCCCAGCCGGGCAGCACGTTCTGCACCGCGGTCTCGCTCGGCCGGTTCAGGATCACCCCGACCGTTCCGTCGGCGCTGTGCGCGACCAGGTACACCACGCTCCGCCGGAAATGCGGATCACGCAGGCTCGGGGTGGCCACCAGCAGCATCCCGGCCCGCAGCGACTCGATCTCCTTCATCGTCGAACATTCTCCGATCCCACCACGATCCGCGCGCACCGAACACCGTGAGTCGCCGCCACGTGCTGCCGGTGGGCTGCCGGAGCGAGGTGGGAAAGATCCGGCGTTCGCGCGTACCGTTCGACCGTGACCGCCGCAGGACCGCCGACTCCGGGGCGGGTCCCGGCCGGTCGGCCGTCGGTTCGGGGGCTGCTGCACCTCCTGCAGGTGCGCGCGCTGCGCCGATTGGTCTACGTCCGGGTGCTCTGCGCCTTCGGGGATGGTGCGTTCCAGGGTGCGCTGGCGGTCCTTGTTCTGTTCAGCCCGGAACGGCAGACCGAACCGGCGGACATCGCGTCCGGATTCGTGGTGCTGCTGCTTCCGTACTCGATCATCGGGCCGTTCGCCGGCGCGCTGTTGGACCGGTGGAGCCGGCGCCGGGTGATCGTGTGGGCCAATCTGATCCGCTGCGCCCTCGTGGGCATCGTCGCCCTGCAGATCGCCGCCGACCTGCCCAACATCGTGCTGTTCGTCACCGCGTTGTTGATCATGGGGGTCGGCCGGTTCGTCGGCTCCGGCCTGTCCGCCTCGATGCCGCACACCGTCGCCAAGGACTCCCTGATCGGCGCGAACGCCCTGGCCACCACGTCCGGGGCGATCGCCACAGCGGTCGGCGGCGGGTACGCGATCGCCATGCGCGGCCTGCTCGGTGAGTCCCACGGCCGGATCGCCATCGTCACCGCGACCGTCCTGATCTTCTATCTCGCGGCGGCACTGATCGCCACGCGCTTCCGGTTGATGGAGCTGGGACCGGACGAGACGGACGAACCCGCGCAGACCATGCGGGCCGTGATGCAGGGCTTCGCCAGCGGCCTGCACCACGTCGTGCAACGGCCGACGGTGGGGCTGGCCGTGCTCGTCGTGATGGCCGTCCGGTTCTGCTTCGGCCTGTGCACGATGGTCGTGCTGCTGCTGTTCCAGAAGTACTTCACCGAAGGCATGTGGGTGCTGCGACCGGGGCCGACCGGCATTGCCGAGGTGCTGGCGGTCGGGGCGCTCGGGGTGTTCAGCGGGGCCGTCGTCACCGCGCCGGTGGTTCGCCGGCTGGGTCGTACCCGCTGGCTGGTCGTCCTGCTCACGCTGGTCGCGGTGATCGTCGTGGCGTTCGGCAGCCTGTTCACGATCTGGTCGACCCTGATCACCACGTTCGCGGTGGCATTCGCCTATCAGTCCAGCAAGGTGTGCATGGATTCGGTGGTCCAGGCCGACTCCGACGACGCCCACGTGGGCCGGGTGTTCGCGTTGTACGACACTGCGAACAACCTCTCGTACGTGCTGGCCTTCTGCCTGGGCGTATTCATCCTCCCGGTCCAGGGCAACGGCCTTGGCGCGGTGATCCTGGTGGCTTCGGTCTTCCTGGTCACCGGCTGGGGCTACGGGTGGGCGAATACGAGGCTGCTGCGCCGTCCCCGCGGGCCGGTCACCGTGCTCGCCCACTCCGATTCGTCGCACGACGCCGGAAGCCAGAGTGCCCGCCGAACACCCGGAGGTCCCACTCCGGCGGAAAGTCCGCGGTCGACCGAACGAGCCAGCGACGCGCCGGGCGGTGACGTCTCGGCGTCGGTTTCCGGGGACCGTCCGCGGAGCTGAGCTCGTCCTGATCGGACAGGCCACCCTTCCGCCGACGTAGGCCACCCGAAACAGCTACAGATCGCATTCGCTCCTATACTTCGCCCGTGGGGGGCGAGGGGCTCAGCCCTGGGGATGAAGTCGGCAGCTATGTCGTCGAGTCCTGCCTGGGCTCCGGCGGGATGGGCGACGTCTACCTCGTCAGGCATCGTGGCCTGAACAAGCGGTTCGCGATGAAGGTCTTTCGACGGCCCGACCACGAGCGAGCCGACGAGTTCGCGGCCCGCTTCCAGTTGGAGATGAAGACGGTCGCCACCCTGGACCACCCGAACATCGTGACCGCCACCGACTCGGGCGACCTCGATGGAAACCCCTGGTTCACCATGAATTACATCCAGGGCATGGACGGTCGCGAGGCCGTGACCAGGTGGCACCCGACCGGACTCCCGCCGACCCAGGTGCTGCGCATCATGGACGCGATCGCCGGAGCGCTCGACTATGCGCACGGTCAGGGCCTCGTGCATCGGGACGTCAAGCCCGGCAACATCATGCTGGGTGCGAACGGCCGCGACTATCTGACGGACTTCGGGATCGTCAAGGCCCTGAGCGATCCGGACCCGATCACCACCACCGCCGCACACCCGCCAAAAACCCTGGAGTTCGCCTCCCCGGAACAGCAGCTCGACCAGCCGCTGGGCCCACGCTCCGACGGCTATTCACTCGGCGCGACGATGTTCTACCTGCTCACCGGCCGGAACCCATACGACGGTCATCCGCTGCTGCAAGCCGACCGACACATCAGCCGGCCACCACCACAACCCAGTCGGACGAATCCGGACCTTCCCCCTGCGCTCGACGCGGTAGTCGCGAAGGCGATGGCCAAGAAGCCGGACGAACGGTTCTCCACCTGCCGTGATCTGGCCACCGCGACCCGCGAGGCGTTGCGGAGTCGGCTCGCTCCCACCCGGCCGGCACCGCAGCCACCGCCGGAACCGCAACAACCACCTCCCACGCCGGCACCCGTCCCGTGGAAGCCGGCCGGCCGGGGCCCGTGGGTGGCGCTGGCGATCGTTGCGATCGTGCTCGTCGGCGGCATCGGGACCTGGGTCGCCGTCCGTTCGTCGACGTCGGGAACCGCCGGCCCGACCACCTCCGCGCCCGATTCGCCGGTCACCAGCACGTCCGCGTCGCTCGCCGACGGCAACACGTCGGCGGCCGGCGAGGAGGCCGCCATCGTTCCGCTGCAGGACCTCCTCGCTCCCTCGCCACCCACTCGATCGGGCACGTCGTCCGGCGCCCCGGTTGCCGGTGCCCCCGCCATTGCCCTGGGTCCCCGCACCTGCCCCAACGGCGTGCGGAAATACTCGGTCGACGTCGGGCCCGGGCTGCAGCGGATCACCGGCACCTTCCAGATGTCCGACGCCGCGAACTCCTCGACAAGGACGAACTTGACCGTCGTGGCCGACGCGGTCACCATCGCCGACGAGACGGTCGCACCCCGCGACGGGGCCACCGTCGACGTCGGCGTCGGCGGTGTCCGCGACCTGGTCATCGAGTTGGCCACAGCCGGATCCGGCACCTGCGGGTCCGATGACTACTTCATCTTCCTCACCAACGCCCAGGCATACCGATGAAGTGGAGCACCCGCATGAAACTGGCTTCCCGCATTGCCGTCGTCGTCCTTCCGGCGGCGCTGCTACTCGGCGCCTGCGGATCGTCCTCGCAGGGGACGGCCGCACCGGCCGAGACGTCCGCCCCGTCCGTCACGACGACCCAAAGCACTGCCACCTCGTCGGCGTCCCCGACCAGCCGTGCCTCGAGTACTGCCGCCTCCAGTTCGGTCGCGCCGCCCAAGGTGATGCCCGACTACGTCGGTCAAGAGCTCTCGGACGTGCAGGCGGCGCTCGCCCAGTACAACGTCCAGATCAAGACGGTGAACAGGATCGACGCGCAACCGGCCGGAACGGTGATCGACCAGGATCCGGTGGCCGGTGCGCTGTTCGCGCAGGTGGTCACGCTGACCGTCTCGACTGCACCCGCCTCCGTTCCGGACGTCACCGGCAAATCCTTCTCCGCTGCCGACGAACAGCTGACCAGGCTCGGCTTCGCGGTCAAGGAAAATCCGATCTTCGATCAGCAGAAGGCGGATGGGCTGGTCACCGGTCAGAACCCGCCGGCCGGCACCGGCAACGCCGCCGAGGTGACCCTCGACGTCGTGCGGCGCCCAGTGGTGACCTACCTGGCGGACATGACCGCGGTGGCCACCGACGGAGAGAGCGACCTGGAAGCCGGTGCTGAGAAGGCTAACGGCAATACCTACAGCCACGGGCTTCTCATCGACCCGACCCCTCGTTACTCGTCCAACGAACTGGCCATCTACGAGTACGACTTCTCGCGTGCCTACCGCAAACTCACCGGCGAGTTGGGAATGGACGACGCCTCCGCGTCGGGCGCAATCGGCAAGGTGGAGATCTATGGCGATGGACGACTCCTCACCCAGGTCGATGTCCCATTCGGCACCACCGTTCCGGTCGACCTTGACGTCACCAATGTGTTGCGTCTGAAGGTCACGGTCGCAGTGCTCGACGGTGGCGGCTCGATCGTGTTCGGTGACTTCGCCGCCCAGGGTCTGCAGTCGGAGGTGTCCGCGTCCGGTTCGGCGACGCCGACCACGACCAGCCGGTAGCGCCGACGAGATCGCCGAGCCTCCCCGGCCTACCGCCGTTCAGTCGAAACCCCAGGCTACCGAAATGCCCGAAAGGCCCGTTTTTGCATCTCCCGACCCGACCTTGCGCTGATCGAAGACCCATTTCCGGCGCCGTTTTGTCCGGTTCCTTTGGTCTTGGATCAGCGCAACCAGCCGGGGCCGTGGGGGTGACGCCGAGATCTACACCAGCAGCCTAAGAAGGCTGCTCATGTGGATCTCGGAGCCATGCTTGCGGCCGACAACGATGGCCGCGCCGCGCACCGGCGCACCGGCATTCAGTTGATGACGCCCTCGCGCCGGGCCCAGTCCAGCAGGGCCGCCTCGGCGGCCGCCCGTTCGAGCGGTCCCTGCTCCAGGCGCAGTTCCTTCAGATAGGCCCAGGCCTTGCCGACGGTCGGCCCGGGCGGCACCCCGAGCAGCTCCATGATCGCGTTCCCGTCCAGGTCGGGACGGACCCGGGCCAGATCCTCGGCCGCGGCGATCGTCGCGATGCGCTCTTCGAGCGAATCGTAGGACCGTTGCAGGTCGGCCCGTCGACGCGGGTTGCGGGTGGTGCAGTCCGCCCGCACCAGCCTGTGCAGCAGCGGCAGCAGCGGGCCGGCGTCAGTGACGTACCGCCGGACGGCCGAGTCGGTCCACGCGCCGGTGCCGTAGCCGTGGAACCGCAGGTGCAGAAAGGTCAGCATGGCGACGTCGTCGATCAGTGCCTTGGGCATGCGCAGCGCCCGCAACCGCTTGCGCACGAGCTTGGCCCCGACCACCTCGTGATGATGGAAGCTCACCTTTCCGCCGGGCTCGAACCGACGGGTCGCCGGCTTGCCCACGTCGTGCATCAATGCGGCCAGCCGCAGCGTCAGGTCGGGTCCGTCGGTCTCCTGGGCTATCGCCTGCTCGAGCACGGTCAGGGTGTGTTCGTAGACGTCCTTGTGCTGCTGGTGCTCGTCCCGCTCGAGGCGCAACGCGGGGAGTTCGGGCAGGATGCGCTCGGCCAGCCCGGTGTCGGTGAGCAGCCGCAGGCCGTCCTTCGGATGCTCACCCATCATCAGCTTGACCAGTTCCGCGCCGACGCGTTCCGGGGTGATCCGGTCGATCTGGTCGGCCATCGCGGTCATCGCCGCGACCACCCGGGAAGCCGGGTGGAAACCCAACTGGGACACGAACCGGGCCGCCCGCAGCATCCGCAGCGGATCGTCCCGGAACGACTGTTCGGGGGTGCCGGGGGTGTCCAGCACCCGCTCGGCCAGTTGCCCCAGCCCACCGAACGGGTCGGCGAAGACGTGCCCGGGCACCGAGACGGCCATGGCGTTCACCGTGAAGTCACGGCGCAGCAGGTCGCCGTCGAGGGTGTCGCCGAACGTCACCTCGGGGTTGCGGGTCTCGCCGTCGTACAGGTCGGACCGGAAGGTCGTGATCTCGATCCGGAAACCGCCCTTGGCCACCCCGACGGTGCCGAACTCGATCCCGGTCTGCCAAGAGCTCTCGGCCCACCCCTCGACCAGCGGGAGGACTTGATCGGGCCGGGCGTCGGTGGTGAAGTCCAGGTCGTCCTCAAGCCGGCCCAGCAGCGCGTCCCGGACCGACCCGCCGACCAGGTGCAACTGGTGACCCGCGGCAACGAACCGCCGCCCCAGGTCGTCGGCGACCGGAGCGATCCGGAGCAGGTCGGCCACGGCGGTGCGCTGCAGTTCGGACAGGCGGCCGGCCCCCCGGGGTGACCCGTCCTTGGGCGCTGCGGCACGCGACGAACTCGACACGACGGGCCAGTCTATCGACGCGCGGGTGGTCGCCCGACCACGGTCACCGGCCAACGGGGTCGGCCGGACCGCGGGACGGACGCCCGGGCCGGCACCGAGCCGCGGCGCGCCGGTGTTGCCGGCGTGTTGCGCGCGTGTTCGACGCGGGTTCGACGCGTGTAGGACAACGCCTTCGGCGGTGGACCCCGCACTACCATCGGCCCATGCCTCCTGCCCGTCGCCGTGCGCCGGGGCCGCCCCGACCTCGCCGACCGGCCGACGAGACATCCGCGGGCGGGCTGGTCGTGCGCACGCTGGGCGGCACGTCGGCGGCGGCGTTGATCGGCCGGCTCGACCGCCGGGGACGCCTGCGTTGGTCATTGCCCAAGGGCCACGTGGAAGAGGGCGAGACACACGAGCAGGCCGCGATCCGGGAGGTGGAGGAGGAGACCGGCATCAGTGGCCGGATCACCGCCCGCCTGGGCAGTGTGGACTACACCTTCGTCGCCCAGGGCCGCCGGATCCACAAGCGGGTGCACCACTATCTGATGGTGGCCGTCGGCGGCGAGCTCTCCGACGCGGACATCGAGGTCACCGAGGTCGCGTGGGTGCCCCTTGATGACCTGTCCAGCCGGCTGGCCTACGCCGGCGAACGCCGACTGGTGCGGCGGGCCGTCGAACTGCTCGCGGACACGGCATGAGCGAGGCTTGCCGAGCGAACGAACAATACAGTCAGGTCGACGCCCCTGGCGGAGCGACCGAGCTCGCGAGGTGCTCCGGAAAGGTGGCGGCGTGACCGATCGGATTGCGCGCCCGACGCAGGCGGACCTGCTGGACATCACCGACCCGGTCGGCGCGATCGACCTGGTC
>DATDBV010000618.1:0-5847 GCA_036524715.1 Nakamurella sp.
GGGTGTAGGTGTCCTCGGCGAGCCGCGCGATTGCCCCACGGACCCCGCCGCTGTCGAGATAGGAGGCCATGCTCAGCGTGTCGCCGTCACGTTGCTGCCACAGCTCGACCAGGGCGGTGGACAGCAACGGCAACGCGCCGGACGCACCCGCCACGTCGTCGACGAGCCGGTCGACCAGCTCCGGTTCGACCCGCAGGCCTACTCGGGCGGCCGGCAGCTCGACGGCGCGGCGCAACTCGGGCTCCCGCATCGGCCCGACCAAGACGTGGTTGGCGCCCAGCCGCTCGGCCAGCGCCGGGTACGCGGCGAAGCGACCGTAGAAGTCCGCGCGCAACGCCACCACAACGACTGCGGGACTCCAGGCGAGCGCGTCGGCGAATGCGACCCTCTCCCGGTCCGAGTCGTAGGCGGTCAACAGCTCCTCGAGCTGGTCGACGACCAGCAGCAACGGTTCGTCCGCGGCCGACGCGAGCATGAATTGCAGCTCCTCCAATGGCCGGTCGCCCGGGCGGACCAGCACGAGTCGCCAGTGCTCGCTGCCCGGTAGCACCCCGGCGGCCAATGCCGGGACCAGCCCGGCCCGCAGCACCGACGACTTCCCGCTGCCCGACGGCCCGACGATGCCCAGGAAGGTGGCCCCGGCCAGGCGCGCCACCAACTCGGCGATCAGCCACTCGCGGCCGAAGAAGTTCTCGGCGTCGGCCGGCTCGAAACTGGCCAGACCCTTGTAGGGGCAAACACTGTCGGCGACTCGGGTTGTCGTCGGGGCACTCGACGGGTCGCGCGCCCGCTCGCGCGCGATCTGTAGCTCGATGACCGTGCCCGCCAGCTCCGCCTCGACGGCGGTCAGACCCTGACGACCGGAAGCGGCCTGGCTGCTGAGGTCGGCGAGGTGCCGGCTTGCCTGGTCCACCGCGACCGAGAACGCCGCGCCGGTGAACTCCCGGCAAGTCGAGTAGCGCTCCGTCGGCTCCTTGGCCAGCGCTCGGGCGATCACCGCGTCCAGCGCCACCGGCAGGTCCGACCGCCGCTCGCTGACCGCCGGCGGATCGGCGTCCAGGTGCGCGAACACCACCTGCACGTCGGTGTCGCGACGGAACGGCGGTTCCCCGACGAGGCACTCGTACAGCACGCAACCCAGCGAGTAGACGTCGGCTCGTCCGTCGACGTCGCCGCCCGCGATCTGCTCCGGCGCGACGTAGTCGATGGTGCCCACCAGGGCCCGGCCATCGGACCCGGGCCCGTCGGCGAGGCGCGTGGTGACTCCGAAGTCGGCCAGGTAGGCGTGGTCGGAACCGTCGGGGCGGGTACCAGGGTCCAGCAGGATGTTCGACGGCTTGACGTCTCGGTGCACCAGACCGTGCGCGTGCGCCGCATCCAGGGCGCTCGCCGCCTGGGCGAGGATCGAGGTCGCCTCGCCCAACTCCATGCGTCCACTGCGCAGTCTGGCCCTCAGGTCCCCGCCCGCGACGTAGCGCATGGCGATGTACAGCACCCCGGCACAGCCACCGGCCTGGTAGATCGGCACGATGTTCGGATGGTCGATGGACGCGGCCAACTCCGACTCGCGCAGGAACCGTTCGCGGAAGTCCTCGTCGGAGGCCAGGTCGGCGGCCATCACCTTGAGCGCGACCCGACGCTTGAGCAGTAGATCCTCGGCAAGGTAGACCGTGCTCATGCCGCCGCGGCCCAGCCGCGACTCCACCCGGAAACCGGCCAGGATTGTGCCCACACCTAGGTCATCGACGACCGTCATGTGCGCACCTCGCGTTCGGGTGACGGAGCAAAGGGTAGCGCCGAAAGGTCCGGCGACGCCCGCCCGGACAAGGACGGATTCAGTTCGTGGTGACCGGCGTGGGGCTTGGCGCGAACCTCCCGGTCGTACTCCCGACTGCGCAGTTCCCACAGCTGCACCGATTCCTCGCTCACCGGAAGACCCCTTGGAGGAACCCCATCGCCACGTCCTCGGCCGACGCACCTGCGGCGTCCGTGGCGGATTCGACCGGCTGGGCCGTCGTGATCAATGGATTTTCCTCGCCGCCACTACAGGAAGCGACCATGGCGATGGCGAGGAATACCGCTCCCGTTCGAATCCAATGTGGCCTCATCGATGCACTCCTTCGCGGCCCGCTGCCGTCCGCCGCTCCGATCATGTGCCAGGGCACGCATCAGACCCGTTTCAGGCGAGCAACTGTGGCGGGAACGGGCCGGGTCGTGACGCCCCCCCGCACTCTGGTGCCACGACCGACTGCTCCCCACCGGACTGTCCCACCTCACCGGACCAGGCCTACCCAAGGACTTAAGTACGCCGACCGCGCCTACCAACACGCCATCGACACCCTCACCCACACAACAGGTCTCGCTGCCTGACCACGAAAGCTGACTCACCCGCAGATTTTGACTCAAGCTTCACGGCTCGCCGCTTCAGTTTCCTAGCTGGGCTGGGCGTCGATGTCTTGAAGGTGGCTGCGTACCCGGTCGGCGAAGCCCCGGCAGCCAGCCGAGATCAGGGCCTGCGGAAGTTTGGCACGACCCTGACGAGTGAGCCAGTAGCGCTGCTGTGTTGAGACCACCGCACGAACGGTCTCGGGCGCGGAATCATCGACAAGGACGAAGAAGTCGTCCGGCACATACAGCTCGTAGGGCGACTCGGCATCCGACGCAGCGGACGTCGAGAAGCCGGAGTCGGCGGTGAGCAGGATGCCGGCGCCGCAGGCGAGAGCGGCTGCGTGCACATGTTGGTCGTGCGGATCGGGGCCGACGAACGAGCCGTCGGGAACGAAGTCCTCGACTCGACCGCCCTCGAAGACTGCCCGGATCTTGTCGCCGACCGCTCTCGTCTTGTGCCCTGGCCAGTCGTGGTGGTCCCGGCGCAGGTGGTACAGCGTCTCGGCGAGGATGTCCTCGGTCCAGTACACCGAGAACAACGAGTCGCTTTCCAGGTACAGCAGGGCGAGCCAGTCCCGAAGCGTCCTGGAGTAGAGGACGTTGGCGTCCACCAGCACGCGTGTCGACATAGCGTCATCGTAACGACACGGTTGTCATTCCACTGACGCTATGTGATAACCCCTATTCGTCTTCCAGGGCTCGGAGTTCCTCGAATGCCCTGCGGCGCCGTGCCTGGCGTTCGCTGCGGAACGCCATGATGTCGCACGTGCGCAAGCGGGTGTGACTGCCGACCTTGTGGGCCGGGATCTCGCCCCGGTCGATCATCTTCATCAAGGTGGGGCGGGAGATCCCCAGCTGCTCGGCCGCCGTCGACGTGGTCAGTTCCTCGGGCATCGAACCGACGGTCACGGTTCCACCCGAGGCGACGATCCGCAGGATCCGGGCCACGATCTTGGATAGTTCCTCGGGCACGGCGACCAGATCCTCGTGATCTGGCGCGGTCAGGCCCAACCTGTGGTTCGCGGGGGTGCCCAGCAGGTCGACCACTTCCTGCGCCTGATGCAGCTCCGCCGGGGTCGCCGCCAGCATCTGGCGGTCCTTCGTACTGGCCAAGAGCGTTGCCATCGGTCTCTCCCTACGGGATGTGGTTCACTTGCAAGTGTGCTCCGCTGCACTTGTGAGTGCAACCCCGGTTGGATGGGAAGTGGCAGATCTCACGGGGGCGACAGTTTGTGGCACACAGAACGACCCCAGCACGCACGCAGGCCGGCTGAGCCGACCCAGTCAGCGGTGCCCGTCAGTGCCCGAACGGGTCCGGATCCTTCCCGGGCATCCAGGACAGCCCCGGCACCCCCCAGCCGTGCTCCCGGACCGCCTTGAAGGCCCGCTTGTGGTTCTTGCCGATCAGCCGGTCGAGGTACAGATGCCCGTCCAGGTGGTCGGTCTCGTGCTGCAGGCAGCGGGCGAAGAATCCGGTGCCCTCCACCTCGATCGGCTCGCCGTTCGAGTCGAAGCCCTTGACCCGGGCCCAGTCGGCCCGGCCGGTGGGGAAGTTCTCGCCGGGGACGGACAGGCATCCCTCCGAGTCGTCGTCCGGGTCGGGCATGTTCGTCGGGATCGGGGAGGTCTCGAGCGTGGGGTTGATGATGTAGCCGCGCCGCCGGGTGCCCTGGTCCGGGCAGTCGTAGATGAACAAGCGGCGGTCGTCGCCGATCTGGTTGGCCGCCAGGCCGGCGCCGTGCGCGGCCTCGTTGGTCTCGAACATGTCCTGGATCAGCGTGTCGAGCTCGGGCGTGCCGAACTCGGTGACCGGGCGGGTCGGCTTGTGCAGCACCGGCTCGCCACAGATCACGATGGGGCGGATGGTCATCCGAACAGCCTACGAAACGGCCCGGTGACGTCGTCGAACCGGCGGCCCCGCAAGCTCGGCCGACTATTGAGGACCTTCGGCCCGTGCCGGATCGGCCGGAACCGGATGTATGGTGCCCGGCGAGGGCAGGCTAACCAATGGCCCGACGGCGGCGACGGGCCAGGCCCGCGCTCGATGCGAGGCGGGAGGCGCGGATGCTCGCGACGTTCGTCATCGGCCTGCGCGAGGGGCTCGAGGCGGCCCTCATCGTCGGCATCATCGCCGCCTTCCTCAAGCAGAGCAACCGGGCCGACGCGATCCGTCACGTGTGGATCGGCGTTGGCATCGCCGTCGCCATCTGCCTGGGCGTCGGGATCCTGCTGCAGGTGCTCAGGTCGGAACTGCCGCAGCGGCAGCAGGAGATGCTCGAGTGCGTGGTCGCGGCCATCGCCGTGCTGATGATCACGTACATGATCCTGTGGATGCGCAGGCACTCCCGGGACCTGCGCAGCAGCCTGCAGGGCGCGGCCGGCAGCGCGCTGGCCCGCGGCTCGGCTGGCGCGCTGATCGTCATGGCCTTCCTCGCCGTCATCCGCGAGGGCTTCGAGACCGCCGTCTTCCTGCTCGCCGCCTTCCAGTCCGCGGTGTCCCCGGTGCAGGCCGCGATCGGGGTGGTGCTGGGCATCGCCGTCGCGGTCGTGCTCGGCTACCTGGTGTACCGCGGCGGGATCAGGCTCAACCTGTCCCGGTTCTTCCGGATCACCGGTGCCGTGCTGGTGCTGGTCGCGGCCGGTCTGGTGATGAGCACCCTGCGCGCGGCCTACGAGGCGGGCTGGCTGGCCATCGGCCAGCAGCAGGCGCTGGACCTGACGGCCATCGCCCGCCCGGGCTCGGTCCAGGAGTCGCTGCTCACCGGCATGCTCGGCATCCGCTCTTCCCTGCCGGTGGTCGAGGTCGTCGCCTACCTGTTGTACGCGGTGCCCATGCTGCTGGTGGTCCTGTGGCCGCCCAGGCGCACCCCACCGACGCGCACGATCGGCAAGATCCTGGTCGGCTCGGCCGCCGGTGCCCTGGTGATCGCGGCGTTGCTGGTGGCGCTGGCGCCGCCGGTGCCGGCTCCGCTGACCGACACCCAAGGGCCGTTCGCCCTGACCGAATCGGGTACCGACGCGACCGGAACGGCCCGGGTGCAGTTGGCCGCCGACGCCACACAGGCCACGCTGACCGTCGAGATCGGCGGCGCCACCACCACCGGGACCAGCACCCTCACCGCGACCGGGCACGCCGCGGTCGTCACCGCGGGCGGATCCACCGCATCGGCGACCACGTTCGCCGGCACCCCGATCAGTTCCGAATTGGTCACCGCCACCCTGACCGCGGACCAGATCGCCGACCTCAACGGCGGTCGGCTGCCGGTCGGCATCCGGTCCGGCCAGGCCGGGCAGACCTATCCCGCGATGTACACGGATACTCTCACCCCGACCGTCAGCGCGGACCAGGACGCCGGCATCGTGGTCGGGCTCGTCGTCCGGCTGGTCCGCACCGTCCGGGTCGAGGTGGCAGGTCGCGCCCCGGTTCAGGTGGGCACCATCCTGGAGAGCACGCTGGTC
>DATDBV010000619.1:0-7037 GCA_036524715.1 Nakamurella sp.
CGTCACCGCGCTGATCCGGGGACTGCGCGACACCGGTGCGTTGTTCCGAAGCGGCGGCGCCTGGATCCTGGGCGACGGGTCGATGACTGCGGTGCCGCGGGTGATGCGTGACCTCGTGCTGGCCCGCCTCGAGCGGCTGGGGCCGGCCGAACGGGCGCTGCTGGAGCTGATCGTGGTTGCCGGCGACGTCGCGTGCCCGGCGGTCCTGGGCCGAGTCGGCGGCCAACAGTCGGACGAGCTCGACGCGGCGCTGCGACGCCTCGGCGAGTCCGGGCTTCTCGTCGAGGAGCCCGGACCGTCCGACATCGCCTACCGCGCCACGCATCCCCTGGTCGCCGAGGTCGCCTACGCCGAGCTGCAGACGATCCGCCGGCGCCGGCTGCACGCGCGGGTGGCGCAGGCCCTGGAGGCACTCGACCCGTCGGATGTGCAGCGGCTCGCCCACCACTACCTGGGCGCGGGCGGGGAGGCCGATCCTCGGCGTGCTCTCGATGTCCTGGTCGCGGCGGCCGCGCGAGCCGAGGAGATGCACGCCGATGCCGAGGCCGCCGAACAGCTCGCGGCCGCCTTGGCGCTGGCCCGCGTGAACCGCCCGGTCGTGGTGGAGGACCTGCTCGAGCGTCTCGGGCACGCCCGGTCGCGCACCGGCCGGCTCGATGCTGCGGTGGCCGCCTGGTCCGAGGCCGCCGGCGGGCGGGAACGGGCCGGCGACCGTCCTGCCAGCGGCCGCCTGCGCGGTCTGCTCGCGCTGGCCGAGTGGGACCGGGGACGGTTCGAGGCGGCCACGGCGCAGCTCGCCGCCGGATTGGCCGCCGTCGAAGGAACCGGAGCGGACGCGGAGGTGGTCGATCTGCACTACATCCGGCTGCGGCTGCTCATGCGCCAGGCCGATCTCGCCGGGCTGGAGGAGGAGGCCACCATCCTGCTGGCTCTGGCCGGGAATGCCGGGCCCCGGCAGGCGAAGGCCGCCGTCGCGGCACATCTGGCCAGAGCGGAGGGCGCCTTCATGCACGGCCGCCTGACCGTCGCCGCAGAGCACGGGCTGCAGGCACTGGATGTCGCCGAACGGGCGGGCCTGCCCGCCGTCGCCGCCGTTGCGCACCGGTTCCTGGCGGTGACCTACGTCAACGCCGGCGACCAGGCCCGAGCCAGGCAGCACACCCTCGGCGAGCTCGGGCTGGTCCAGCGGATCGGGTCGCCGATCCTCGAGGCGGCGGCGACGTTCGTCCACTTGTCGTTGGATCTGGCCGCCGACGACTGGGAGGGAGTGCTGCGGAGCGCCGACGAGATGCTTGCGACGGGGCACCGGATCGGCGCCCCACGCGCGGTGGCCGCCGCCCTGGTCGGTCGCGCGTACGTGCTCGCGCACCGCGGCGATCTCGAGGAGGCGGCCCGGTCCGTGACCGAGGCGCGCGATGTCTACGGCGCCGGCGCCGCGGTCGACCGGCACCTGTTCACGGTCGTCGAGATCGCCGACGCGGCCGTCGCTCTCGCCGCCGGCGAGCCGGAACGGGCGCGGACGCTGGCGGTCGCGGCGCTGGCGACGCCCACCACCCTGCCCTGCCTGGGTCTGTCCATTCTCGGCGAGTCCCAGGTGGCCGCCGGGGACCCGTCGGGCGCCCTGGAAACCGCCCGCCGGCTGGTCGATCTCGGGCCCGAGGCGCCCTGGCCGGCCGCCTGTGGGCGCCGGATCGAGGGGCTGGCGCGGGCCGCGGCCGGCGAGCGGTCCGCGGCGCTGGCCTGCCTGGAGCAGGCCGCGGTCCGGTTGGGCGGACTCGGGTTGCCCTTCCAGGCAGCGCGGGCGTGGCTGGACTGGGCAGAGGTCGCCGCGGCGGTCCCGTCGAACGACGCCGAAACCTCGGCCGGCTGGGCGGATGTCACAGCGACGGCCAGACGCAGCCTGGCCGACTTCGACCGGCTCGGCGCCCGGCCGTTCGCCGACCGGGCGCGCAGGTTGCTGCGCGCCGCCGGCGAGCGGCCGCCCGCCCGCGCCAGGCTGGCGACCGGCGAGCTGTCGGAACGGGAGCTGCAAGTGGTCGGACTGGTCGCGGCCGGGCTGAGCAACATCGAGATCGCCGAGCGGTTGTTCATCAGCCAACGGACGGTCACCACCCACCTGCAGCACGTCTACCGTCGACTCGGTCTGCAGTCGCGCACAGCGCTCACGCGCTGGGTCCTGGAACGCGGACCAGGCTGATCCGATGGCGGCCTCAATAGCTCGGCCGGCCGGGACCGCGCTAGACAACCCGGCCCCTACGTCGCCCGGTTGCCGGCGCCCGATCCTCCTGTGCGCAATGGCGACCGCAAGCTCGGCCGACCGATCGCCACGAATACGTAGGGCCTGGCCTGCCGATACGTAGACGGACGGATGGGCAGGCGGCCAAACATGGACGACGATGGCCGCAGGACGCGTCGGACGGAAGGTGACGGCCATGACACTGACCAGGACCGATCTCGTGCTGTCCCTGGACCAGGTCGGATCGGCGGACACGGCGCAGGTGGGCCACAAGGCGGCCACCCTCGGCGAACTCGGGCGGGCAGGGCTGACGGTGCCGGCCGGCATGATCCTCACGGCCGATGCGTTGGCGCTGACCCTGGCCGCGGCCGGGCTGGACGGCGCCGCCGACGCGGCGCGGATCCGGGCGATGACGCTGCCCGTCGAGGTCGCCGCCGCCATCGACACGATCGCCGTGCAGTTGGGTGACCGGCCGCTGGCCGTGCGCTCATCAGGGGTGGCCGAGGACCTGCCGGGCGCCTCTTTCGCCGGCCAGTACGAGACCGTGCTCGGCGTGCCGGTCGAGTCTCTGGCATCCGCCGTGCGCCGCTGCTGGGCCTCGGCGTTCACCGGCCAGGTGGCTGCCTACCGGCGGTCCCGCGGCGTGCGGCCGGACGTCGGTGCTGGTGCAGCCGATGGTGCAGGCGCAGGCGGCCGGTGTCGCGTTCACCGCCGACCCGGTCACCGGCGACCGGGACACCGCCCTGGTCAGCGCGGTCCGCGGCCTCGGCGACCGGCTGGCGGCGGGAGCGGTATCGCCCGACGAATGGGTGATCCGCGGCGAGAAGGCCACCTGCCGGGCGGCGCCCGATGCAGCGATCGACGCGACCGTGGCCGCCGACGTTGCCGCGCTTGCCCGGCGGATCGAGGCCCGGCTCGGCGGACCGCAGGACGTCGAGTGGGCGCTGGCCGGCGGCCGGCTCGTGGTGCTCCAGGCGCGACCGGTGACCGCGCTGCCCGAACCGGCACCGTTGCCGGTGCCGGTGCCGGCCCATGCGCCGCCCGGGTTCTGGGAGCGGGAGGCCAGCCACGCGCCGCGGCCGTGGACGCCGATGTGCCTGTCGGTGTTCGCCGGCGAGGTGCGCAATCGGGCGATGCGGCGGATGTTCGCCGAGTTCGGCCTGTTGGCCGACACCTTGGAGTTCACCCAGATCGGCGGCTGGGAGTACACCAGACTGGTGCCGCTCGGCGGCAAGGACCGTCCGGCGCCGCCAGCGGCGCTGATGCCGCTGCTGATCCGGCTGGTCCCGCGGCTTCGCCGACGCATCGCCGACGCGGTGGCCGCGGTCCGCTCCGACAAGGCGGGCCAGCTCGTGGAGCGGTGGTACCGGCAATGGCAGCCCGAGCTCACCCGCCGAAATGCGGACCTGCGCGAGGCCGACGTCAGCCTGCTCGATGACCAGGATCTGATTGCGCACACCGATCGCGCCGCCGCGTTGCTGCGCGAGGGCGCCGACATTCACTTCCTGCTGCATGGCGCGCTGATGCCGATCCTCGCCGAGCTCGCCTTCACCTGCCGGGATCTGCTCGGCTGGTCCGACCCGCAGACCTGCGAGCTGCTGTCCGGCCTGTCGACCACGTCCACCGAGCCAGCCCGCCGACTCGCCGAACTGGCTGCCCTCGCCCGGCGTCGTCCCGCGGTGCGGACCTTGCTGGGCGAGCTCTCCGATCGGACGGCCGGCGGCCTCGCCGAGTCGGACCCCGACTTCGCCCGGGAGTTCGCCGCCTACCAACGCGACTTCGGTTGCCGGGCCATCCGTTACGAGATCGCCGACCCGTCGATCGCGGAGACCCCCGATCTCACCCTGCGGCTGATCGCCGACCAGCTCGACCACGGATACGACCCGGGCGCCAAAGCGATTGAACACGCCGGCCGCAGGGCAGCGGCCGTCGACCGGGCCCGACAGGCGTTGGCCGGGCGGCCACCCGCCGAACACGAGCGCTTCGAACGGGCGCTGGGCCGCGCCGAGCGCGCGTATCCGGTGCGCGAGGACAACGAGTTCCACACCCTCAGCGCCCCGATCGCGCTGCTGCGATACCCCATCCTGGAGATCGGCCGGCGCCTGGCCGACCGCGATCAACTCGACCGGCGCGACGACGTCTTCTTCCTGACCCTGGACGACGCGCAGGCGGCCCTGCGGGACGGGCAGCCCCGGAAGGCGACGGTCAACCGCCGCATGGGCGAGCGGGCGTACGTGGAACAGCACCCCGGACCCGCCACCTACGGCAAGAACCCCGGACCGCCACCCCCGCTGGAAGCGCTGCCCGCCGAGGCCAGGTTCACGATGTCCGGCCTGCTGTGGTACATCGACCGGGTCTTCGAAGCCGGCCCGTCCGCCCGTGCTCAGCGGGCGGGCGCCCGGTCCCTCGACGGGATCGCCGCGGCACCGGGCCGCTACACCGGGCCGGTGCGGGTGATCAGGGATGAGTCCGAGTTCGGCAAGCTGCGGCCGGGCGACGTGCTGGTCTGCCCGATCACGTCGCCGGTGTGGTCGGTGCTGTTCCCCACCGTCGGGGCGCTGGTCACCGACACCGGCGGGCTGCTGTCCCACCCGGCGATCATCGCCCGGGAGTATGCGGTGCCGGCCGTGGTCGCCACCGGTAACGCGACCACCCTGCTCCGGGACGGCCAGACCGTCACCGTCACCGTCGACGGCGGCGCCGGCCGGGTCGAGGTGCGGCCGTGACCGCGACTGCCTCGGCCGTGTCGGCGGCATCGATCGGCGGACCGCTCGGATACCTCGGCGAGGCAGTCGCCGCGGCGGCCGTCGTCCGGACCGCCGCCCGCCTGGGAGTTCTGGACCGGCTCGACGGCGCAGCGCCAACCGTCACCGAACTGGCCGTCGCCTGCGGCCTGGATAAGCGCGGCGCCGGGCTGCTGCTGGCCGCCATGCAGGGTTTGGGCCTGATCGAGGAGGTCGGCGGATCCTGGCGAAGCGCCCTGCCCGACCTGCCCGCGCTCGCGAGAACCACCGACATGTGGACGAGCCTGGACGAGCTGACAAGTCTGGGACGACCGCTGGTGCGCGGCGACACGCCCAGCGGGGCGCAAGCCTTCTACCCCGGCGCGGTCATTCACCTCGGCGCGATGCTCGCGTCGGTGGCGGACCGGGCGGCCGAGCTGCTGCCACCGGCCGTCCGGGTGTTGGACGTCGGCGCGGGCGCGGCCCCATGGAGCCTGGCGCTGGCCGCCCGCGACCCCGCCTGCTTCGTCACCGCCGTCGATCTGCCCGCCGTCGTGATCGTCACTCGGCGGGCCGTGCGGACCGCAGGACGCCTGCGACAGTTCCGTTTCGTCGAGGGCGACCTGTTCGACATCGAACTCGGTTGCGAGGAATACGATCTCGCGATCGTCGGGAACCTCTGTCACTTGTTCGACGAGGCCACGAACCGCCGCTTGCTGGACCGCCTGTTCCGCGCGCTCGTTCCCGGGGGGACGCTGGCCGTGATCGACGTCATGCCGGGCGACGGACCCGCCCCGCGTTGGGTCGCGCTGTACGAACTCGGCCTGATGCTGCGAACCGCAAGCGGCCGGGTACACCGGCTGGCGGTGTACCTCGACTGGCTCCATGACACCGGTTTCGAGCCGCCCGAGCGGCATCTGCTGGACGAGCAGGCTCAGGCCGTGCTGCTCGTCGCGCGCACGCCGGTTGGCGGCTGACACCGGCCGGCATTCGTGGGGCTTGGAATCCCGGACGCGGCGTACGTACCATCAAAGGGGAACGTACGCGAGGAGTCAGCATGTCCATCACGCCGTCGGAACTGCGGGCCGACATCTATCGGCTTCTCGACCAGGTGATCAGTACAGGGGTCCCACTGGAGGTCATGCGCAACGGCAGGCTGTTGCGAATCGCCGTCGAACCACCGCCATCGAAGCTCGACCACCTGATGGCACATCCTGACTACGTTCGCGGGGATCCGGAGGAACTCATCGAGATGGACTGGTCGACGGACTGGAACCCGGAGCCGAACTGACGTGCACCTGGACACGCATGTCGTCGTCTGGCTCTTCGCCGGCTCGGTCGACGTGTTTCCGCCGACCGTCCGGGCGTTGCTCGATTCCGAGCCGCTGAGCGTCTCGCCGATGGTGTCGTTGGAATTGGACCTGCTGCACGAAATAGGTCGGACCGGCCGACCCGCCATCACGGTGCTCGCGGAACTGCAGCGAACGATCGGCCTCACGATCAGCGCCGCAACATTCGCCGACGTCGTATCGGCCGCCGCCGATCTTCATTGGACTCGGGACCCGTTCGACCGGCTGATCAGCGCCCAGGCCATCGCCGAGAATCAGCAGCTGCTCACCAGGGATCGACGCATCCGCGCCAATCTGTCCGTCGCCCGCTGGGACGAGTGACTGCGCCGGGTCCAGTCGCAGACGACGAGACGCCCCGCCGCCCGAATATGGGTGGCGGGGCATTCGCGATCAGGCGTGTCGGCTCGGCGTCAGCCGGCGGCGCCCTCCGGGCCGGCGTCGATGGCCAGGCCGGCCGGCACCGAGTCGGGCACCGACGACGGACGGGGCTCGCCCCGGAAGGTGAACTCCTTGACCTCCTTGCCGCTCGCGTCGGTCGCGTCTTTGACGTCCACGAGGATGATCTGTCCCGGCCGGATCTCGTCGAAAAGGATCAGCTCGCTGAGCTTGTCCTCGATCTCCCGCTGGATTGTCCGGCGCAACGGCCGGGCGCCCAGCACCGGGTCGAACCCGCGCTCGCCGAGCAGCGTCTTGGCCGCGTCGGTGAGCTCCATCGACATGTCCTTGTTC
>DATDBV010000620.1:0-18603 GCA_036524715.1 Nakamurella sp.
CCGACCAGACCGTCCACGCGCGCCGACCGGGTCCCGGCCGGCGGTTCCGGGTCCCGTGGCAGCCGTCGTGCTGCCGGCGACCAGCTGGCTGTTCGACACCGTCCCGGAGCTTGACCCGTCGACCCACCACGTGACTGTGGCCGGCGGAACGCTCACCGTCGCCGAGCTGGTCGCCCGGGCTCAGCCGGTGACGGCGCGGCTGGACTGCACGATCGGGTGGTACGCCGACGCGAGTTGGGATGCCGTGCGGCTGTCGAACCTGATCGGGGCAGCCACACTGGATGGCGCCGCGACGCTGCGGGTTCGGAGTATCACTGGGTACGAGCGGGCGTTTCCGGCGGTCGAGGCCCAGCAGCTGTGGTTTTGAAGATCCTCTGACTCAGCCGCCGTACATCGTCCTCGATCGGGCGCCAGTAGATGCCGTCCCAGTCCAGTTCATCGCCTTGCGGTCCGTTCACCTCATCGGTGTCCAACTTGTCCACAAGTTCTGGCGTCACCATCATCGTCTCTCCAAAGGCTCACCTGGCCCACGTCAGCAGCCCCTTCCGGGGGCCCGCACAAAGCGCGGTGTCCGGCCAGTTCCCCCAACCCGCCGCCTGGAGGAAAGCGACACTGCTGGGTATACGGTCCTGCTGCCTTTCGGCCGCCGGCCTTGGCTTCTTGGGCCATCCTGTTCCCGCCCCGGGATCGACCTTCCTCACAGTCGGCCCACCAGAACCAAACTGGCCCGGACCAGAGCGGGGTTTCCACGTTCCACATGCGCAAGACCCGACCGGAGAGGGTGCCGCCTATACCCCGGGGCGGCGGTGTTCTCACGACCATGTCAGTGACGACGGTCGCCGCCTGCCGCTTCACAACGGCCAGCCCTACACCCCGGTCAGGCATCCATCTATCCGAGGCTCACCGTGACGAGGCGTCAACAGCGGTTCACTCACGTTCACCCATCCGGCCTTCCCCTCACCAGCGCCGCCCCCGGATGGAACAAGGGCCGCTTCGGCTTCTGCCCCTGAGCTTCGCACCCCGCCGTTACCGGCAACGCACGTCAGAGTGGGGACGGGCCAGCGAACACTTACCCGGGCTACGTCATCAACGTCACCGCCAACCCCCAATTCAACGCGCCACTTGCGCATTCGACCTCGTGTCGCACTCACTTCCGGTGCCTTCTGCTGGATGGCCGAACCAGGACCTAGACACTCCCGATTCTCCAACCACAGAAGGCACTTCAACGCCTGGACCCGCCGCAACCTACCTACCCAATCCACGGATTCAGGCTAAAGGGCTTCGCCGCCGCTGCCACCTGGTCCGGAGCACAAGGGGCGGCGCCGCCCCCGTGTGGTGCGCGCGGCGGCGGCTGTCAATCATCAGACCCTGTCACCAGCGGATGGAAGTCGTCGACGATCACAACGCCGCTCGTGCGTGCCGCGCCGGCGCCGAACGGAGGCCGGTCAGTCGGATCTGAATCCGCGAAGGAGTGCGAGCCCAGCGATGACCTCGAATCCGACCAGGGCAGCGAGGTAGCCGATGGTTCCGGCCCCGAGCGCTCCCAGGTGAGCACCGTCGGCGAGCAGCCCGCCGACGCCGTACGCGAGGAGGGCCAGCAGCGGAATCCGCGCCTCGGATCGGCTGGGCCGCAGGGCCGACCAGGCGGCGAGGACGGCGAAGAACGCCATCCAGGCGGCGAGGAACCGGGCCCCCAGCGGCGCCATGTCGAACGGCACCGGACCGTCGGTCGCGAGCCAGAACCACACGGCCAGCCCAGCGAACCCAATGGCGAGTACGGCGAGGGCGACACGGGCCACGCGGTGCAGGCGAGGGTCGTTCCGCAGCGGCCGGGCGTGCCGGCCGGACCACAACAGCAGCGCGAAGGTGATGGGCGAGGCGATGAACAACACCACCCAGGCCATCGCCATGAGGCGAGTGAAGTCGAAGATGTCGCGGTGCAGGAACGTCGCGATCACCGTCGGGATCGTGAATGCCAGCACGGCGGCGGCCAGACCGCGGACCTCCACCGCAGACCGAGTCCCGGCGTAGAAGAAGACTGGTGCGGACACCACGTAGAGGCCGCCGACCAGCGCCGCGAGCCCGGGCGGTCCCAGCGGCCACGCGAAGTAGGTGCCGGTCGTGGTGGGGGCGATCAGCATGATTGCCCCCACGATGCCGGCGGCGGTCGCGACGACGACGGCCGCCGCCATCAGCAGCTTTTGCCCGCGTGAGGTTCTGGATACGGTCCCGACGTCGGTCATGATCATCACCGTCTCACCGCTTCGGCCCTCGTGGTCGTGGGCCGGGTGGCGTGTGCGCGGGTTGGGCGGTGACTCGAGGCTGGCCGGCCGGCGGCGAGGTGGTTTGCGGGGTAACCGATCAATTCGGGAACCGGAGAGGGCTCCGGTGATGAGGTTCGCAGCCGGTCGAACCAGGTACGAAAGTGTGAGCTCTTCTGTCGCATTCTCTATGTCCTTGAGTCATGGCGTGACCGGACGGTCACGCAAGGGAACCGATGGTGGACGTGCGGACGACCGTGGTGTCGTTCGGCGACGCTAGGCTGGTCAGCCGCGGAGGCTGATGGTGATGGTCTCGGCCCCGCCGGGACGGTCGATGATGTCGGCGAAGCCACGGGCGTTCTGGTAGGTGCCGGTGCCGCCGGTGACGGCTAGGGTGAACGTGATCGGTTCGGTCGGCGGCCCGGTCGGTCCGTCACCGATGCCCTGCAGGACGATCTGGCCGTCGTGCAGATCGAGCGTGGTTACCACCTGGGTGGTCAAGGCCGTGGGAGTGGCGCCGACGACCGTCAGAACGGTGCCTCCCCGGCCGACCGGCTTGCCGAAGCGGCTGATCCGGTCAGTACTGACAATTTGGTCGCCCGGACCGGGGGGTGGGCCGGGATTGCCGCCGTTGGGGTCGGCGGACTGGTCGGTTTCGGCCGTGAGGTGCAGCACCGTTGGGTGGCCGCGGTCGTCGGATCCGGTCGGCTTCGCCGAGGCGACGACCGCCGAGCCGATGGCTAGGGAGCCGCCCAGTACGGCGGCCAGGCTGATGGTGGCGATGCCCATGGATGTTGAGGTACGCATTGCTTCTTCTCCTTGGATCATTGGTGTGTGTTGTCTTCAGCGTGGAGGCGGGATGGCCTCCGCACATCGGTGAGAGATACCGAGTTAGCCGGACGCTGCTTGTGCCTCAGGCGACGTGGCTGAGCGCCGCCGACTCGGGTGATCGGCTGAGGGTGACGTCGACGGCGGAGCGCAGCGTTTCCAGCGGATTCGAGGTGGCCGCGGACCGGTGCCAGGCGAGGTAGCCGTCCGGTCGGATCAAGGCGGCTCCGCTGTCGCCGAGTTGGTACCGGCTGGCCAAGCTTTCCGATCCGGCCGGGTCGTCGGACACGTCGTGCTCGCTGATCAACGCGGCGATCGGCAGGCCCTCGGCAGCCAACTGTTCGGCAGCCCGGCGCCACCTGTGGCCGGATGGTCCGGTGATAACGGTCAACCGGCCGTCGAACAGGTCGAGGGTGGAGACCCGGGCGCCGTGATAACGGATCCAGACGTGTGGCGCGCGTTGACCGGTGCCGTCACCGGAGGCGATGACCGGCGACGTGTAGTGCACCCCGGTGTCCCAGGACAGACCGTCGGCCGGCGGCTGCGGGCCGCGGACCAGCGAGCGGCGGACGTTGGCTTCGCCGATCGGTCGGCGTTCCAGCTCGTAGCTGTCGAGAAGGCTGTCGCCGGCCCAGCCGCGGAGCACCCAGGCGAGTTTCCAGGCCAGGTTGTGGGCACCATGGATGGCGGTGTTCATGCCGGTCCCGCCGACCGGGGTGGTGCGGTGCGCGGCGTCGCCGACCAGGAACGCCGGTCCGGCACGAAACGTGGTGGCGACATGCCCGGCCATCTCGAACGGCATCACGGCAATGATCTCCGGCACCAAGTCCGGCAGCCCGGTTCCCGCACGGAGGAGGGTGGTGATCCGCTCGGACGTCCAGTCGGCCACGGTGTCGCCGGGCCCCGGCTGCCATTCGCGGGCGTAAATCCACCGGTCGTCGGCGCTGGTCGGAACGAACAGTCCCGCCGCGTCGGCGGTGGTGACGGCGTTGATGGCCGAGGGCGTGCGTCCCAGCATTCGGGTCAGGTCGGCGCGGAACGTCACGGAGACGAAGTCCCCGATCGATCCGAGGTCGTCGACGTTGATGCCGAGCGCGGCCCGGACGTTGCTGCGGGGGCCGTCGGCGCCGATCACGTACGTGGCGTGAATCCGGCTTCGTCGGCCAGTGGCGTGGTCGAGGATGTCGGCCTGCATACCGAACGGAACTTGCTGCAGGGCGGTGAGCTCGGTGCGGAAGCGCACGGTTCCGCCATGTTCGATGAGGTGGTCGACAAGCACCGGCTCGAGGTGGTCCTGGGGTACGACGGCCGGCGTGACCGGGCTGATCGCCAGGGCCTCGTCGTCGGTCGGATAGCCGAACGGGACGCTGGCCTGCACCGGTGCCCGCAGGGTCTCCGAGATCGACATCGTCGGCTGCACGGGCATGGCACCGGCCCGAACCTGGTGGTCGATGCCCCAGATGCGGAGCAGCTCCATGGTGCGGGTGCTGACCCCAGTCGCCTTGGGGAAGGGTGACGTGCCGCGATGCTTCTCGATGATCAACACGTCCGCCCCCTGCCGGGCCAGGGTGATCGCCGCCGTCAGGCCGGCGGGACCGGCGCCGACGACGAGGACGTCGTAGCTGCTGCTGGTGGCGGTGCGGGACATGGTGACTCCTCAGGCTGGTTGGTGTTCACCAGCGTGAAGTCGCCGACATCGGTAGACATCGGTTGCCGACACCGAGTTTGTGGACGCCGTGGGGCTACCGAGGGAGATCGGCCGCCAGCTCGCGCAGTTCACCGCGGCGGGCCGCGCCGGTCTTAGCCAGCAGACTGGCCACGTGGGTGTCGACGGTCCGTGGGGAGAGGAACAGTCGGCTTGCCACCTCGGCGTTGGACATTCCCTGAGCTACGAGCTGGAGTACGTCCATCTCCCGGCTCGTCACCCCCCGTACGCGGAGTTCCGGCGGAACCGGGGTGTCGCCCCGTCCGCGCCGGGTCTCCGCCCCAGCCCGACGCAACAGGTCCCGACAGGTCCGGGCGAGTTGATCGTCACCGTGTTCCTGGTGGATGTGAAGGTCGGCTCGCAGAGCGGGGACAGGATCCCCCCAACCGTCCAGCACGGCCGACTCGAAGGTCAGCAGGCGCAGCAGCCGCCGCCAATACGGCCGGTCGGCGACCAGCCGGTCGGCTTCGGCCAGCCGCTCGCCAGCGCGATCGGCGTCTCCGGCCCGTCCGGCCACCACCGCGTCGGCGTAGGCGAGGGCGGCCCGGTGCAGGTGGGCCATGCCCACCGGTGCGGTGCGGAGGAAATCCCGGGCCTCCTCGTCCCGGTCGGCCACGACCGTTCGGAGCAGCACCCACAGACCCCAGTAGGCGACCGGGGCCGCCGATCCGTGCGCGGTCAGGCTGGTCATGGCCTCATCGAGTTGGGCGTTGGCTCGGGGCAGGTCGTGCTCGAGCAGGTGCGGCCACGCTCGTGCGGCCGAGGCCAGGGCCGTGACCTCGATGGAGGCGTTCGCGTGCGCACCAGCAGCGGTGAGGGCCGCCGTCATTCCCGTGCTGTCCCCCACTGCGGCGCGGCCGGCGGCCAACGCCACCCCCGCCAAAGCTGCCAGCCCCGACAGCCCCAAGCGATTGGCCTCCTCCTCCGTTCGCCGGGCCAGCGGCTCCGCAGCCGCCGGCCCGTCGACGGTCATCGTGTGCTCCGCGATGAGCACGCCGAGGGACAACACCTGGATCAGGAGTCCCGCGTCCAGGGCCAGCTCGCGTGCCTCGCTGAGCGAATCGATGGGACGGCCTTCGACGAGTTCGGCCAGACCGAGCCCGAACAACGCCTCGACCCGCCACGGAACGAGGCCGTGCTCGGCCGCGCACTGCGCCGCCCGCCTGTAGCTGGCGCTGGCGAGTTCCATCGAGGTGAGGGTGGCGCAACGTCCCGTGATGACCAGGGCGGCGCACAGTACTTCGGCACTACCGGCGGACTCGGCGGCGGCGACGGCATCGGAAGCACGGTCAGTGGCCCGAGCGACGTCGCCCTCTCCGAACGCCGCCTCGGCGTCGAGGACGAGGGACCGGGGGTCGCCCGGCCGGCCGGCACGATTGACCAACCGGCAGGCCTGCCGCCAGCGGCCGGCGACAACCGCTGCACGGGCCAGTTCCAGACACAGGTCGGCGTGCTCGTCGCCGCTCAAGGCGTCCAGGAGTGGGACGCCTTCGGTCAACGCCTCCGTCGGGCGACCGAGGAGCGTCAACAACCGGGTCCGGTCGACCGCCAGGCCGGGCGCCGGTGCCCCCAGCGATGTGGCGCGCACGATCAGGTGTTCAGCGGCCCGCAGCGCTCCGCGGGCCATGTCACGCCGCGCCAGCCGCCGCATGATCTCCGTCGCCCGCGCCGACTCGCCGGCCTCGGCCAGCAGGTCGGCGGCGAGCGCATCGTCGTCGGAGGTCTCTCGAGCCAGGAGCAGGTCTGCTCCTCGGTCCACCAACGCTGCCCGGTCGGTCGGCAGCATCCCGGAAACCACCGCCGCGCGGGTAAGACTGTGACGCCAAACCAACTGCACCCCGCGCCGGCTGAGCAGTCCGTTGCCGGTCCCGGCCCGCAGGCCCGCGGAAACCACTCCTGCGTCCAGCCCCGTCAGCGGTCCGAGCAGTGACCAGGCCGGCTCCTCGCCGAGCAGGGCAGCGGCCTGCAGGACCCGTTGCGCACCAGGATCCAGTTCCGCCATCCGCTGCGCGACCAGGTCCGACAGGGTCCGCGGCACCGGCACCCGACCTGAGGGATCGTCCAGAAGACCGTCCAGGAGGTCCTCCACGAGCACCGGCAGCCCGTCGGCATGGTCGATCAACGTCGCGAGCGTCGCCCCGTCGACCGGCCGCGCGCCGGCGTGCACCGTGGCCAGCTCCGCCACCGCCACGTGGTCCAGCCGCCCGAGCCGTACCGTCGTCACCCCTGGCTGGCGGCTGAGCGAGGCGACCACGGAATCGGCCGGGCGGAGGGTCCGCAGCGCCCCCGGCTGGTCGTCCCAGGCCGAGGCCGCGATCACCACCGGCGAGCCGAGGACGGCGCTAACCAGATAGCCAACGATGCCCACCGTGTCCGGGTCCGCCCAGTGCAGGTCCTCCAGCACCAGCAGGCAGCCGGCGCCCGCGCCGCCCGCCAGGATGAGCAGACGCAGCAGGCCTTCGCCCAGCACCACCACCGGGTCCGCTCCGTTCGGTGAGGAGGGGCCGGCGTCTGGGCTCTCCCAGCCCGGTGCCAGCCGCCCCAGCGCCGCCCGGTAGGGACGAAGACTCGGATCCTCGAGGGAACCGGCGTCGCGAAGATGAGCGAGAACCGCCTCCGTCAGCGCGCGGTAGGTGCCGCCGCCCGGCACGCAGCGTCCTGTCAGGACCGTGAACCCGGAGGTCTCGGCCCGGTCGGCCACCTCGATCAGCAGCCGGGTCTTCCCGATCCCAGCCTCGCCGACCACCAGCAACGCGCCTCCGGAGCCGGCCTTCGCCGAGACCAACAGCCGGTCCGCAGCCGCACTCTCGGCTTCGCGGCCGACCAGCGCGACGGTACTCATGCATTCCCTCGAAGTAAGTTCATCGTGCTGCCACCGCTTCTCCGCCGCCACGGCAGCACTCACGCTACTCGGCCCGGCGCGACGACGCCTGCTCGGTAGAAGGCGCCAACGGCAAACTCGGTGTCCGCAACGGATCCGTCGAACGCGAGCAAAGCCAACAGTGGAACCTGTCAGCCCTGCTGCGACCGACGCAGCCGGCACTTCATCCGCGAAAGGCTTCGTCCATACCTCATTCCGGCGGAACAGCTCCGCCGGGCCTTTATTTATCTCCGGCCGGTCAGGTGGTGCGCCGCGTCACCGCCTTCCTGCTGGCCGTCGTAGCCGCCGTCGGCGGACCGCCACCGGCGCAGGCCGACACGCCGGCGCTCAAGAGGGAAGACATCTTGATCACCGCATTCGGTGGCAATCTTCAACGGTGACGGCGTCGACCGGCTCGACCCGGTCAGCCACGAGGTCAGCCGATTCGCCTCCTTCGGCTTCAACGACGCCACCGACCTGGTTGCCGCGGCTCCGAACGGCGACGTGTTCGTCGCCAACCACGAGGGCGACGTCTTCAAGGTCGACGGCGACCGGTGACCAGGTCAAGATCCGAAATGGCTTCAGCAGCAGCGTCGAGTTCAACGACATGGTGATCGGCCGCGACGGCAATCCCCTCGTGGTTCTCAGCGAACTCACCGGACCCAGCCTGGTGCGGATCGACCGCGCCTCCGGCAGCCTTACCCTGTTGGCTCGCGGTGACCTGCTCGAGTTCGGCGGCAGCATCGCGGTCGAGCACGACGGCCGCATCCTGGCCACCGACAAGGACGAGATCATCCGAATCGACCCGCACGACGGCGAGCAGACCGTCGTGCGCAAGTTTGATCAACGCGTCCAGGGCGTTGCCGTCCGCACCGACGGCGCGATCTTGGCCCGTACCGCGCCCAAAGGCACGGTGCCGGCCAAGCTGGTCAAGGTCGACCCGTTCACCGGCGCTCAGTCCACCATCTCCATCGGTGGGTTTCTCAGCAAGGGGGTGTCCAGCGGTTTGGCGATGGAGGACGGCGTCTCGTCGTCTCTGCCGAGGGCGGTTCCAGCAGCGTCGTCCGGATCAACACCTTCACCGGTGCCCATCAGCAACTGCTGCGCTAGGACGACGGCGACGCCAACGACATCAGTGTGTACGGGGTCAATCAGATCCCGCCGCCACCACCTCTGGTCGCTGTCAGCGACACGTTCAGCATGGCCGAGCAGTACGGCCAGCTGCACGTGAACGCCCCCGGGCTGCTGGCCAACGACGCGACCCGCTCGGCAAGCCGCTCATGGCCGAGCTGGTGGATCGCCGCAGCTGCCGCACGGTTTCATCAGCTTCATCAGCTCCGGCACCGGCACCGGCGAGGTCTTCTACTTTCCGAATTCCGACTTCGTCGGCACGGAAGCCTTCGCCTACCGAGTGGTCGCAGGCGGTCGTGGTCTCCAAGACCGTCACCCCGGCACCGCTGCCGGGAGCTCGTAGTGACAACTCCTTCCTATACGAGCAAGCCGGGTGCCCAACTCGACGGCAACGTGTTGGACAACGACCGGGATCCGCTGGCCAGAAGCTGACCGCCGTACGGGTTGGCTTCCCGGCCCACGGCGCGGCCTTCATCGATCCCGACGGGACGTTCGCATATCGCCCCAAGGGAGGCTTCGTCGGACTGGACAGCTTCGGCTACCAAGCCCTGGCCGCCGACGGTCGCCGCTGACCGCCGACCGCTGACCGCTGACCAACGTCAGCGTCCAGGTCACCCCGCCGCCGGTGAACACTCCGCCGAAGATCACTATCGCCGACGGCGGCTCCATCGCAGCCAGCGGCCGGGCCGGCACCATGAACCTGACGGTGTCCGACCGCCTCCAAACGCCGACCAGCTCACTCACGCTGCGGGCAGCCTCCAGCAGCACAACCCTCGTACCGGTGAAGAACGTCGTCTTCGCCGGCAGCGGGTCGAACCGCACCGTCACCGCCACAGCCCCGCCGGAACCACCGGAGCGGCTGTCGTCACCATCACCGCGGCCGGCGACGCGCTGACCCCCGGAGAGCAGGTCCACCCCTGCCAGACCGTTGAGTGTGTCCCCACCATCGGCACGTCCGTGCCGGCACGGCCAGCGCCGACATGCTCTTCGGCGCCGCCACCTTGACGGTGATCGGTACCGGCAACGACAAGATGACCGGCGGTACCGGAGCCGACGCCTTCCGCGGAGGCTCAGGCACCAACACCGTCACCGATTTCGACAGTGCACAGGGCGACACCGAAACTCGAAACCTTTGACGACTCAAGCCCCTCGGCGAGGATCTCCTTGGCGGGCTTGGTCCAGATGAACGGATGCTTGCGACGGTTCCATCCGGTGATGAACTCCCGGGTCTTGATCATGAGATCGCGGACCGAGCCGAACGAGCCGCGGTGGATGGCTTGGCGTTCGATGATGCCGAACCAGATCTCGACGTCGGGGTGGAATGCACGTGGATCCGCGGGTTGGCTTCCAGCCGCCCCGCACCTTCGCGTGCTTGTGCGTGCCGTAGTTGTCCATCGCCAGGTGCAGCTCGACGTCGGGGTAGGCCCGGGCCACGTGCTTGAGAGAGGCCAGGAACTCCTGGTGCCGGTGCTGGGTCTTGCACAACCCGGTGACCTTCCCGGTCGCGATCTCCAAGGCGGCGAGCAAGGTGGTGGTGCCGTGCCGGACGTAGTCGTGGGTCCGCTGCTCGGCATGGCCGGGCTGCAGCGGCAGCGTCTGCTGCGTCCGGTTCAGCGCCTGAATCTGGGATTTCGTGCGCCACGAGGCGCTGCATTACCGGCTGGAGGTGAAACGACTCCATCTCTGGTCTGTCGCAGCAGGCTGGGGAAGCTGAGGGCAGCGTGCCGGAGACGCCGGTGGGGGTGGGAGCAGCCCTGACAACGACGGGACGGGTCGGCACTGCCAGACGACCTGGGCCTGCCTAGCAAGACGGGAAGGTGGACGTGAGGAACCAGCGTCGAAAGCCTCTCAAGAGCTTCACCGGCTCCAACCTGGCGGATGTGGGCCGGATAGCGGTGCACGCCCACCGACGGTGGGCGACTCCTGGGCCGGGTGAAGTCGGATCTCACCGGTCTTGGCGAGCATGACCGAGACCGGACCGGTGAACAGGTCCGAGCTGGGGGCGGTCATGGCAGCAAGCGTGCCACGAGCAGGTAGGCAAGGGTTTCAGGTCAACTCGGAGAGCCGGGGCAGGGCCTCTTGGAGGGCGGTGAACACATTGGGCCAGCCGCGTCGGAGCCAGACGGCGCGGCCGTGGCGGAGCGGATGGGCATCCAACAAGGAGGTGAGCCGCAAGGCCCGATCCGGGGCGCCAAGCAGCCGCAACTTGTCGTACACGGGGTTGAGGGGGAGCCGGTGGCGGGCGAGGTAGTTCCAGACGTCGTCGTCGGTCCAGTCCCAGATCGGGCTGAACGCGGTCGTACCGTCCCGGCGGGTGATGACACCGCCGTGCTTGGCCCGGTCTCGGCGGCCCGCTCGGCAGCATCCGCAGGCGTGGTGGTTCAGGGCGGCGAGGTAGAGCCGGCGGCGGGCGTCGGACTCGGAGGCCCGCACGCCCCATAGCTCACCGGGTCCGTGGCGTCGGTGGGCCTGCGCGGCCGGCTGGGTGATGAGGGTTGTGCGGACGTCGTCGGGGAAGTCCCGGTTCGGGAGGTGGTGGCCCCAGGTGCCGGTGCGGATCAGCAGCGTCAGCAAGTCCGGGACGGCCGGCTCGATCTCGATGCCGTCGGGTATGCCGAGCTGCTCGGCGACTTGGTCCAGGTAGGTGATGGTTTCGGGGTACTCGAGGCCGGAGTCGAAGAACACGACGGGCACGTTCGGCTCGGCCTGCAGAGTCAGGTGGACGACGACGAGTGAGTCTTTGCCGCCTGAGAAGGCGACGTACCCGTCGTGGGCGTCCAGATGGTCGGCGATGCGGTCGACTAGGCCGGCGGTGTTCTGGCCGGGCCGGACGAGCCGTCTCAAGGTGGTGATGTCCAGTCCGGGCTGCGACGGTTGCATGTGGTGGACCGTCGATCTAGTGGGCGTCGAGGGGCTCGGGCAGGTGCAGGTAGGTGCGCCGGCTCGGGTGCATGTACGGCGGGCGGATTCCCGCGAGCGCCGGCGCAGCCTCTCGTAGGTGGCTGGGAAGGCATCCGGCTGGCGTGGGCCGGCCGAGGGTGCCGTCGCCGTTTAGATGCCCAGCCTCCCAGGGGTCACGGTCGGTGACAGCGACGTCCCAGCTAGTGACGACACCTTCGCCGTGGCCGCGTTTCTTCCCGATCGCGGCGATCGGGCGGAGGAGTCGACGCACCTCGACCGGATCCCCAACGGCTGACCAGGTGACGCCGGCGCAGACCGTCACGATGAGCGGCATCCGCCGGGTCCGGTAGCGCCCTTGGTCCCCGGGCATGGCTGCGGGCAGCTCCCGGTCGGTCAGGGCGGCGTCCGCGCTGTGGTCGAGGTGGTGGTGGCGGTAGCGGACCTCGGTGCGGTGCTTCCCGACCGGCTCGCAGCAGGTCGCGGACCAGTGCCACGGTGACCCGTCTCGCGGCTGGCATTTGCCGAGTGGCAGGTCCAGATCGGGCGGGTTCAGGGTTTCAGACGGGTAGGGGGACCAATCTCGTGGGCGGCCAGGTCCTGCCATAGCTGTGAGGCGAGGAGGCCGTCCAAGGCGATGCCCCACGGTTGGGCGACGGCGAAGCCGTGGGCGAGGTGGGCCGTCACCCGGATCGGAAGATATCTCATGCCAGTGCCCTCAGGGCTTCGAGCACGTCGTCGCGGCGGTCGAGCGCGACCGATCGCCAGTCATGCTCACTGTCGAAACTGCCGGCGACGAGCTCGTCGGAGGTTTCCAGGGTGCAGCGGCCGTGGCCGATCGCGCGCCGGCCGCCGACCTGTCCGAAGCGGGCGAAGACGTCGAGGACCTCGGTGAAGAAGGCGATCTGGTGGGCGCTGGCGCGGGTGAGTCGGAGGTAGCTGGACAGTTTGGTGCCGGCGGGGAACGTCTCCACGGCGTACCGCATCTGGTTGCCGGCATCGACGTCGTCGCCGCGGGCAACCTCGGGGCCGGTGTGGCCGTCGAGGTCGTCGGTGTGGGAGTACTCCTCGAGCTGGACGAGATCGAACACCGACATCGGATGAGTAACCCCGGTGAGGTGCTGTGTCTCGGTGGCGTGCGGCACGACCTTGCCCACCTCCAGGGCGCCGTCGATGATCGTCGAACCGGCAGCACAGCCGAAGACACCGATGAGGGGTATGAGCTCACGGATGGCGGCCCGGCGTCGGCCGGTCAGCGGTTCCCGGCCGGACTTGTACAGGGAGCCGCCGTTGCGGAGTGCGTACGCCGCGGCGAGGGGGATCTGACCTTCCAGCTGGAGGACTTCGCGGAGCAGCTCTTCTGCGACGCGTCGGAGGCGACCGCGGAAGGAGTTGCCGGAGATGACGGGGATCAAGATCATGTCCCCGTCGGTAGTGGTGATGTGCTCGCGCCGTAGGAGGGTGTCGGTGCCGTGGGTGGTGCCGGCGTGAACGATGGAGGACAGGGCGGTCAGCTCGACCGCCCAGTGGATGGTGGCGGTCACGGCTGCGGCTCCTGGAGCTCGAGGGTGAGGCGTCGTTGGCGGACGGCGTCGGTGGTCAGCCGGATCCGCAGCAGCAGTGCTGGTGTCTCGTCGCGGAGCACGGTCAGCACCGGCCCTGCCTGCTCACGCAGCAGGAGCGCGACCTCTGCCCGCTCGGCCGCCGAACGCGGGGCGGACTGCAGGTCCACGGCGGCTTGGCTCCACCATTTGTCGAGTGTTGCGGACCGGTAGGTGGCCTTGGTGACGCGGTCGGGGAGCAGGCTGGACCAGTAGTGGATCCGGTGGTCCCCAACCCAGGTTGACCAGTCGACGCCGTAGTGGAGGAGGAGCAGCAGCCGCTCGGCTGTCGCGGCGGCACCGGCCAACCGGGGGAGCTCGGGCAGGGCCGCGAGCCAGTTGGCGGTGGGCGTCACTTGCGGGGTCATCAAGCGATCCGCGGCTGAGTGGCGATCTCGATCCGCAGAGCTCTGGCGGCGACAGCCATCCACACGTGTCGGGTCCGCCACGGAGCGAGGTCGCGCCAGGCCTGCAACGCCCACATCGCGTCGGCGGTGGTGAGAAGCGCGGTCTGAGGGTAGGGCGGGGCCGGCTGCAGCAGCTGGGATGCTCGGTAGCCCAGAGTAAGGAGGTGCTCGACGAGGTCTAGGCGATGGGCGTCGTCGGATGTCCAGGTGCACAGGTGCTCGTCGGTGGCGACGTGGCCCCAGGCGGCGCCGGACAAGACGTGTTTGCGGCCTGGCCGCAAGGGCACGACGACGGTCTTGTCGGGCGGAACGGGCTTTTGGAGCTGGGCGCGGAGCTGCTCGGTGGCCAGTGGGGTCAGCATTTCCGGGAAGCGGACGACCAGGAATGGGATCGTGCGCAGGATCGGGCTTCGGAAGGCCCAGGTGCAGGCTCGGCACAGGCCGGCGCCGGCCGGATCGCACCAGTCGTCGAAGGCGGTGAAGTTGCGGGAGATGACCTTCCGGATGACCGTCAGAGAGTCGGGGGTGCCGCATCGTGCGCACAAGCCGTCCAAGGTCCCGACCAGGGCGCTGGGACTGCCGTGCGCCCGCCAAGCGACTTCCACAACGTCTGTGATCATCCGTGCCCCCGTCCTGGGATCCGGGCCGTTCCCGGGTCCTCACCCCCTTGAGGCCCGATTTCGGAGCGGTTTGTGACATGAGGACGGCAGAAATTTCAGAAGTTTGGTTTCCACAGCCGGGGCAAGCGGGAGTAGACCGGCTCGGCGGGGCGATCTAGGTTGCCGCCATGACAGACGCCGTGCACCGTGCCGGCGCCGCGGACGGACTGGCCGCGGTGAGTCTGTCGCGCGCCCTACGGGTGGGCGTCCTGGTCGGCTGGACCACGGCGGCCGCATCGCTGCGCGATCCCGGACACCGCGTGATCGGGATGATGTGGGCACTACTCACCGTGGTTGCCGGCTGGTTCGGCTGGATCCTCGCCGGCCCTCAGACGGCGGTCCTCGGTGCTGTCGTCGGCTTCGTCGGGTACTTCGCCGTGATCATGCTGCTGAGCGTGATCATCGAACCCGTCCTGTTCGCCCGAGCTGCGCGGGTCTGGCTGATCGACGAGCGGGGACGACGCGGCTGCGCGAAGGCGGTCGAGACTAGCGACGGAGCGTGGCGTCTCCGCTCAGTCGCCGCCTGGCCGTTCGGGCGTGGTATCGGGTCCGAGCTGACCGAGGCCGTGACAGCCGACGCCGACCGCTGCCAGAGAACACTCCAGCTGACCGCTGAGAACCGGCGGGTGGGAAGCCTGTACCAGCGTTTCGGCTTTACCTACCCACGGTCAGGACGCCACGAGATGCGACGTGACCCGATCCAGGCCGAGGCCCGGCAGACCACAGCAAAGTCGTAACCGGGGCAGGACTACTACTGCTGCAACGCCAAGAGGGCGGCGGCGAACAGGCCCGCCGCCAACCCCGGCGTGTAGGGGAAATCGCGAGCGCCCCGGGCCCTGGCCACCACGCCGAAGAGCAGAGCCATCATTGATCCGAGCGCAACCGCCAGCACCAGATGCTGCCAGGACGCTGACGCCGCCGTCATCGCCCAGGGCACCGAGAACCGGACGTCCCCGAATCCCACCGCCCCTCGAGCCAGCAACCACAAACCAGCGAAGAGCAGCCAGACACCCGCCCCGCCGACAACGGCACGCACCAGCGGGGCTGTGGAACCCTCGGCGACCGCCTGGACGACCACCAGGATCGCGATGACCCCAGCGGTCACCTGGCTCACCAGCCGCGGCACGAAGCCGGTCACCGCGTCGACGCACGCCAACCACACACCCAGCCCGGCGAACCCGACCCACGGCAACCAAACCGGCCACGGAAGCGATGCGACAGCGGACAGGCCGGCAGCTCCACACAACGCAGCGGCACCGAGGGAGAACCGAGGTGTCGCAGCCGCCGCATAGCTGGCGTCAGCCGCCGGCGGGGGTAGGAGGTGAAGAAACTTCGCGGATCCAGCGGCGACCGCGCAGCACGTGAGGACGACTGCTGCGACTCCTGCAGCCCACATTGCTCCTCCCTCACAGTTGCGGGAGTCGCTCGGCGGCACCACACGGAGGGTGGCGCCGCCGGAGCACCCGGTGATCATTCAGTGCAGCGAACCTACGGGCGAGCGCCGACGGCGGCGAGACCCTCCCGGGACCCTGTGGACAGCCGATTGGAGTCTGCCCGTGCAACGACGTCCAAGTCTGCGTAACGAGGACGGTCCAGAACTCGGTGCACCCGGCGACGGTCGACTGTCAGTCCGGCTCGATACCGTCGGTTCGCAGATGGCTGGACCTGTCCACAGGGGCTTACGCAGGAGCGGGGATCCTCCTAGCCTCGGCCAGAACTTCGGCCTAGACTCCCCACCTGTTGCAAAGGGCGAACCGACGCCCATCTCGAGAGGAGACGTTGCATGGCACGTCCTGCACCTTGGAAGCTCTCCGAAATCTCAACGCTCTGGCTTGACGTGGAAACGGGTGCCGGCGTCGACGACTCGGGCGCCCCGGTCCGGCCGCTTCTGGGCGGCCGCCGGCAGAAGCCGGCGCTCGTCGACCTTCTCAACACCGCAGCTCACCACCGTGCTGCTCGGATCATGCTGTCGGGCAAGTTCCCGGTGGTGTCGGCGACCAAGACGCATTGGCTACTGGTGCCGACCGAAGGCTGGGCCGCGGCCGGGCACTACATCAAGGACGACCGGCCGCCCACCGGCCGGTTCGTCAGCGCGGCGGCGGGGCACAAGGTCGAGGTGCGGGTGGCGCGGGAGTGGTTCGGCACGGACGGGATCGCGCCTGCGTCGGCTCGGGAGGCGATGCAGCTCCTGTCGCAGGTCCTGGTGAAGGCGCTGCCGGGACATCTCGCGGCGTCGCCGACCGCGACCGGTCAGAACATCTGGGCGTACTCGCTGCCGAAGGATCTGGACCCGCCGATCCTGGCTCCGGATCTGGCGGAGCTGATCCATCACACCTCGGGTCAGCACCGCACCGAGCACCTGGTCGAGGGCCGATCTCGGTGCGACTGCGGCGACTGCCATCCGCTGATCGCGGCGAAGACGGAGATCCCCGGCTTCTGCTACGTCGACGGCCGCTTCATGTACTCCGCCCTGTGCCGTGAGGTCGGGGTCGGCGGCAGGCGGCTGACGCAGCTGCAGGCACAGGCCTGGGCAATGGACACCTACGCCCGCGCCCGGTATCTGGTCCGGTTCACGGTGCCGGACTGGTGGGACACTCTCGGCCTGCTCGGTGTCTTCCGGACCGAGACCGCGCAATGGCATTACCCGAACCGGCCCGGCGCCACTCATGAGACCTGGGTGGACGCGGTCGAGCTCTCGACCGCTCGGACCGCGTGGGGCGACGGGGCGGTCGAGATCTTGGAGGGGATAGCGTTCGACCGCGCCCGGCCCTTGGACAACTTTGCTGCCCGGATCATGAAGGCCCGGGAGAACGCTGCCGAGCTGGACGCTGATGCACACCTGATCGAGGCGGTGGAGTCGGCGTTGCGGGCGATCCTGCTGCAGACCATCGGAGGGTTCCACTCCGAGGGCCGCGACCGGACCATGGTCGTCGAGTCAACCTTCGACGTGCCGCCGCTACATCAGGGCACGATCCGCACCTACGGAGATGTGGTCACCTATCTGATCCCCGCGCAGCTCAACGAGCGGCTGCAGCAGTTCCACCACCCGGAGTACTCCTCGCAGGTCTGGGCGAAGGAGCGGGCCCGGATCCTGCTCGGCCCGACCGCCCCCTACCGGCAGGGCAGCACCGAGTGGAAGCAATGGGGAGCCCTCGAGGTCGATCCGTCACAGCTGATCGGGGTGAACGGCGATGCCCTGTATCTGACGTCGGTGCCGCTGGCCTGCCTGCCGGTCGAACGTGGCGGCGGTGACGACGGTAGGACCGGTCGGCTGCGGGTGAAGGGCTGGATAGGGGAGCCGATGGCGGTGCCGCCCACGACCGAGGCCCGCAACAACCTCCGCGGCCGCGCCGAGGCGTACGGGCCGCCCGTCGAGGTCCCGGCATGACTGAGCAAGGCCCGACCGCGCAGCAGCTGATCCTTGCCCTGCGCGAGCGGGGACTGTCGATGCGTGACCTGTCGACTGAGTGCGACCGGGACTCCTCGCTGCTCTATCAGGTGGCCGCCGGGAAACGGCCCGGGACGAACCTTCTTCCGACCCTGATCGACCTCGCCCGCACCGGACATGCCGCCCGACGGCCGGAGCGGCGGGCCACGAAATCCGGTCGGCCGGCCCGGATCCGCGGCCGGCGCGGGCAGCCCGCGCACGAGCCGCCACCACCGACCCCGACCGCGCCGACACCGGGCAAGTTCAGTGTGCAGACCAACTACCTGGCCGGCGGTGCTCGGACGAAGCGGATCACGGCACCGAAGTCGCGCAGCGCGGTCGGTCGCTTCGACGCCAAACGGGCCACGATGGATGCCATGGCCGAAGCGGCCCGCGAGCAGCGCCGTGTCGCGTTCGTCGTGCACTACGCCGACGGTTCCTCCCACACCCTGGGGTCGAAGTCGGGCTATCGCGCCAACGACGCCTACATCCGGGCGCAGGGGGAGTGGGAGGACGCCTTCGAGTGGCTGGGTCAAGAAGCCTCCGCGGTGGCAAACCGGCTGTACGACGTGCAGGCACTCAACATCCCCATCGTCGGCGTCGACGTGACCATCTTCGGCCAAACCGATCCCCAGCAGACGATCCCGCCGATGCCGCGCCAGCCGGCCACGCCTACGAAGAAGACCCCCGCCAAGAAGACCCCCGCCAAGAAGACCCCCGCCAAGACGGCCACTAAACGCCCAGCGAGTAACGCGACCCGAAAGCCGCCGGCTGGGCGCGGTCGCGCACACGACTCCGACAGCCAGGACACAGCAGAAAGAGCCTC
>DATDBV010000621.1:0-15382 GCA_036524715.1 Nakamurella sp.
AGAAGGCGGACTGCAGTGATTCAGCAGGAGTCCCGTCTCCGGGTCGCCGACAACACCGGCGCCAAGGAGATCCTGTGCATCCGCGTGCTCGGGGGTTCGGCCCGCCGGTACGCAGGCATCGGCGACATCATCGTGGCGACCGTCAAGGACGCCATCCCGGGTGCCGGGGTGAAGAAGGGCGACGTGGTCAAGGCCGTCGTCGTGCGCACCGTGAAGGAGAAGCGGCGTCCGGACGGGAGTTACATCCGGTTCGACGAGAATGCCGCCGTCCTGCTCAAGAGCGACGGTGATCCCCGTGGCACCCGCATCTTCGGCCCGGTCGGCCGCGAGCTGCGCGACAAGAAGTACATGAAGATCATTTCGCTGGCGCCGGAGGTGCTGTGATGGGGCTGAAGGTGCGTAAGGGCGACACCGTGCTGGTGATCGCCGGCAAGGACAAGGGTGCCCGCGGCAAGGTCATCCAGGCCTACCCGGAGACCGACCGGGTGCTGGTCGAGGGCGTGAACCGGATCAAGAAGCACACCAAGGTGTCGACCACCCAGCGTGGCGCGAAGACCGGCGGGATCGTCACCCAGGAGGCGCCCATCCACGTGTCGAACGTGCAGGTGGTCGACACGGACAACAAGCCGACCCGGGTCGGCAAGCGTGAGGACGAGAACGGCCGCCGGGTTCGCTTCTCCCGTCGTACCGGTAAGGACCTGTGATGACCTCCACCATCGATACCGCCGCCGAGGCGGCGCCCAAGCCGCGGCTCAAGCTGCGCTACCAGGACGAGATCAAGGACGCGCTGCAGTCCGAATTCGCCATCGCGAACGTGATGCAGATTCCGGGCGTGACCAAGATCGTCGTGAACATGGGCGTCGGCGAGGCGGCCCGCGACGCGAAGCTGATCGAGGGCGCGGTCCGCGACCTGGCGACCATCACCGGACAAAAGCCGATCGTTCGGCGGGCCACCAAGTCGATCGCCCAGTTCAAGCTGCGCGAAGGCATGCCGATCGGCGCCAAGGTCACCCTGCGCGGCGACCGGATGTGGGAGTTCCTGGATCGGCTGCTGACCATCGCGCTGCCCCGTATCCGCGACTTCCGCGGCCTGTCGGCGACCCAGTTCGACGGCCACGGAAACTACACCTTCGGCCTGAACGAGCAGTCGATGTTCCACGAGATCAACATCGACCGGATCGACCGTCCGCGGGGCATGGACATCACGGTCGTCACGACGGCGACGACGGACGACCAGGGACGCGCGCTGCTGCGGCAGCTGGGCTTCCCGTTCAAGGAGAACTGATCGCATGGCAAAGACCGCTCTGATCATGAAGTCCAAGCGCAAGCCGAAGTTCGCGGTGCGCGGCTACACCCGCTGCAACCGGTGCGGCCGGCCGCACTCGGTGTACCGCAAGTTCGGCCTGTGCCGGATCTGCCTGCGCGAGATGGCGCACGCCGGCGAGCTGCCCGGCGTCACCAAGTCCAGCTGGTAACCCGCCCTCTAGCACGAGTTCGTCACAGGCCCTGCTCAGCAGGGGACCAGGCGAGAAAGGCACGACCACATGTCCATGACCGACCCGATCGCGGATTTCCTCACCCGGATCCGCAACGCCAGCTCGGCGTACCACGACGAGGTCGTCATGCCCTTCTCCAAGTTGAAGGGCACTATCTCCGACATCCTGGTCAAGGAGGGCTACATCGCCTCCTGGACCACGGCCGAAGCGCCGGTCGGCAAATCGCTTGTCGTCAAGCTCAAGTACGGGCCCAACCGGGAGCGCTCGATCGCCGGCATCCGGCGGGTCTCCAAGCCCGGGCTGCGGGTCTACGCCCGCTCCACCGAGCTGCCCAAGGTCCTCGGCGGCCTGGGCATCGCGATCATCTCCACGTCCAACGGGCTGCTGACCGATCGGCAGGCCGCGAAGAAGAAGGTGGGCGGGGAAGTCCTCGCCTACGTCTGGTAAGGGGGTTACGTCATGTCTCGAATCGGACGACTGCCGATCCCCGTGCCCGCGGGCGTTGACGTCTCGATCGACGGCTCCAAGGTCACGGTGAAGGGCCCGAAGGGCTCGCTCACCCACGCCGTGGTCGAGCCGATCTCGGTGGAGAAGGACGGCGGCGAGCTCAAGGTCACCCGGCCCGACGACGACCGCGATTCGCGGGCCCGTCACGGGTTGACCCGGACCCTGCTGAACAACATGGTCGTCGGCGTCACCCAGGGCTACAGCAAGTCTCTGGAGATCGTCGGCGTGGGTTACCGCGTCACCGCCAAGGGCAAGGACCTCGAGTTCGCCCTCGGCTACTCGCACCCGGTGCCGGTCCCGGCCCCGGAAGGCATCAGTTTCATCGTCGAGTCCCCGATCAAGTTCCGGGTCGAGGGCATCGACAAGCAGCAGGTCGGCGAGGTCGCCGCCAACATTCGCAAGCTGCGCAAGCCCGATCCCTACAAGGGCAAGGGCGTGCGGTACGCGGGCGAGGTCGTGCGGCGCAAGGTCGGAAAGACGGGTAAGTAACCATGGCCGCTTCTGTTTCCCATTCCCGGCGGGTCGCCCGGGCCCGGCGCCACTTCCGGCTCCGCAAGCGGGTCTCGGGTACGCCGAGCCGCCCCCGCCTGGTGGTCAACCGCTCGTCCCGGCACATCGTCGTCCAGCTGGTCGACGACACCGTCGGCAAGACGCTGGTCTCCGCCTCGACGCTGGAGGCGGACCTGCGGGCCGCCGGCGGCGACAAGACCGCCAAGGCCCGCCAGGTCGGCGAGCTGGTCGGCCGTCGCGCGGTGGAACTGGGCGTGACCACGGTCGTCTTCGACCGGGGTGGCGACGCCTACCACGGCCGGATCGCGGCGCTCGCGGACGGCGCCCGCAGCGCCGGCCTGGAGTTCTGATCAACATGAGCAACCTGATCGAGAGGGATATCTGATGCCCGGACAACAGCGCGGCGGCTTCGGCGGCGGCGGGGACCGAGGCAGCGACCGCGGCGACCGGCGGGACCGCCGGGGCGGTCGTGACGGCGGCCGTCGCGACGCCCCCGCCGAGAAGAACCCGCTGCTCGAGCGGATCGTGGTGACCAACCGGGTCGCCAAGGTCGTCAAGGGTGGCCGGCGGTTCTCGTTCACCGCCCTGGTCGTCGTCGGTGACGGCGACGGGCAGGTAGGCGTCGGCTACGGCAAGGCCAAGGAGATCCCCGCGGCCATCGCCAAGGGCGTCGAGGAGGCCAAGAAGCACATGTTCCGGGTGCCCCGGATCGCCGCCACCATCCCGCACCCGGTGCAGGGTGAGGCGGCGGCCGGCGTGGTGCTGCTGCGCCCGGCGTCCCCCGGTACCGGCGTCATCGCCGGCGGACCGGTTCGGGCGGTGCTCGAATGCGCCGGCATCCATGACGTGCTGAGCAAGTCGCTCGGCTCGGACAATCCGATCAACATCGTGCACGCGACGATCGACGCCCTCAAGCGGCTGCAGCAGCCGGAGGCCGTTGCCGCCCGGCGGGGGCTGCCGATCGAGGACGTCGCCCCGGCGGCGATGCTCCGGGCGCGGGCCGGACAGGGGGCCTGACATGGCCGAGAAGCTCAAGGTCACCCAGGTCCGCTCCACCATCGGCAACAAGCGGCCGGCCCGCGAGTCGGTCCGGTCGCTTGGCCTGCGCAAGATCCACCAGAGCGTCGTGGTCGACGACAACGCCGTCAACCGCGGCTACATCAATCGCGCGTCGCACCTGCTGTCCGTCGAGGTCGTGGCGCAGGGGAGTGAGAACTGATGGCGATCAAGCTGCACGACCTGCGGCCGGCCAAGGGAGCCAAGCGGGACAAGATCCGCGTCGGCCGCGGCGAGGGCTCCAAGGGCAAGACCGCGGGCCGGGGGACCAAGGGCACCGGCGCCCGCAAGAACGTCTCGCCGGCGTTCGAGGGCGGACAGCTGCCGCTGCACATGCGGCTGCCCAAGCTCAAGGGCTTCAAGAACCGGTTCAAGGTCACCTTCCAGGTGATCAACGTCGGTGACCTGGCCACCCTGTTTCCGCAGGGCGGCACGGTCGGCGTGGCCGAACTGGTCGCCGCCGGCGCGGTCCGCAAGGGCCACAAGGTCAAGGTGCTCGGTGACGGCGACCTGAACGGCGTCGCCATCGCCCTCACCGTCGACGCCGCCTCCGGTTCGGCCAGGGAGAAGATCATTGCGGCGGGTGGCAGCGTCGCCACCACCTGATCCTCCCTGAATCGGCAGTCCAACCGCCCCGCGGTCGAGCCCCTTGTGGCCCGGCCCGGGGCGGTTGTCGTCGTTCCTTGGCCGCCGGTTAACCGTCCGTTCACCAACGCCACCTAGCGTCCGGCTGCCGACAGGTCGACGTCAGGGTCGAGGTTGCCGAGGTCGGCCAGTTCAATTGACGCGCGACAGCGCGGCGAACGGATCGGGGCCCGATGTCGACAACGTTGTTCCTGGTGTCGGTGGTCATCATCACCGCACTGTTCTTCGATTTCACCAACGGCTTTCACGACAGCGCCAACGCGATGGCCACGTCGGTGGCCACCGGTGCGCTGCAGCCCAAGGTCGCCGTGCTGATCGCGGCCGTCCTGAACGTGGTCGGCGCGTTCCTGTCCACCGAGGTGGCCAAGACGATTTCCGGCGGCATCGTCAACGATGCCGTCGTGACCCCGACGATGATCTTCGCCGGCCTGGTCGGCGCCATCCTGTGGAACCTGATGACTTGGCTGTTCGGCCTGCCGTCCAGTTCATCGCACGCCCTGTTCGGCGGCCTGATCGGCGCGGTGCTGATCGGCGCCGGGATGTCGGGCGTGAACTTCTCGGTGGTCGTGTCCAAGATCCTGCTGCCGGCCGTGATGGCCCCGCTGGTCGCCGGGTTGGCCGCCGGCCTGGCCACCTTCCTGCTCTACAAGCTGATCAAGCGGGCGGACTCGGAGCCGGCCGCCGGCTGGTTCCGGTACGCCCAGTCGGTGTCCGCCTCGCTGGTCGCGCTGTCGCACGGCACCAGCGACGGGCAGAAGACGATGGGCGTGATCACCCTGGTGTTGATCACCGCCGGCTACCAGGAGTCCGGCACCGGCCCGCAGTTCTGGGTGGTCGCGTCGGCGGGTTTGGCGATCGGAATCGGGACCTATTCCGGTGGCTGGCGGATCATGCGGACCATGGGCAGGGGCATCGTCGACGTCAAGTCGCCGCAGGGTTTCGCCGCCGAGACGACCTCGGCGGCGGCCATACTGGCGTCCTCGCACATGGGCTTCGGCCTGTCCACCACCCAGGTGTGCGCCGGCTCGATCATGGGGTCCGGGGTCGGCAAGAGGCTGGCCGAGGTGCGCTGGAGCACCGCCCGCAAGATCCTCTATGGCTGGCTGCTGACGCTGCCGGCGGCCGCGCTGGTCGGCGGCGTCGCCGCGGCCATCGCGCTGACCGGCACCGTCGGTCTGGTCCTGGTCTTCGTGGCGTTGCTGGTCGGGGCCGGCACCATCTACGCGATCTCCAAGCGCTCCCCGGTGGACAGTGCCAACGTCAACGACTCCGCCGACGTGACGATCAATCCGGCCAAGCAGCCGATCGACGCCTGACATGAAGATCGACTGGGCGTCGTTGGGATTGGTCGCGGTGACCACCGTGGTGGCCGCCATCGCGATCGTGGGCATCTTCTCGCTGGGGGTCATGGCCCTGACCTCGGGTGCCAGGACCGCGAGCGGGGTGGCCGCGCCGAGCCCCGCGGCCCGACTCGGCGGCTACCTTTGCCTGGCAGTGTCGGTCGCGCTCGTGTTGTACGGGCTCTACCTGATCATCCCCCAGTTCCACTGACCGGCCGATTCGGCAGGACGGCGACGGTATGACCGAGCAACCGCACCACGATGCCCGCGGGGAGGTCGTGGTCGGCGTGGACGATTCCGACGAGGCGCGGCAGGCCGCCGGCTGGGCGGCCGACGAGGCCGTCCGCCGCGGCACCGGGTTGATGCTGGTGTCGGCCTATTCGGTCCCGCACCGGGGTCTGCTGGCCTATGACGTGGTGTCCGACGACCTCGCCGCGACGCTGCGAACCCGGCAGCAGGAGCTGCACCGGGAGATCGCGGCCGGGCTGCTGGCGCGACACCCGGCCGTGCCGATCACCAGCGCCGTCGAGACCGGGCATCCCGTCGACGTCCTGCTCGGCCGGTCGGCGGGCGCCGCGCTGCTGGTGGTGTCGACGCGGGAGCGGGGCCGGTTCCGCCGAGTGATCGGCGGATCGGTGGCGCTGGCGCTGGCCGGGCACGCGTCGGTGCCGGTTGCGGTCATCCGACCGGGCACCGCCGGCGAGCGATCGGGCCCGGTGGTGGTCGGTGTCGACGGGTCGGCCAACAGCCGCCCGGCGGTCGCCGTCGCGTTCGAGGCCGCCGCGGCCCGTCGGGTCGAACTGGTGGCCGTGCACGCCTGGCACGACGACATGACCCTCGAAGTCGACGATCAAGGGCTGATCGGTGCCGACGTGGGCGATGAGACGCTGCTGCAGATCGAGCGGGCGCTGGTGTCCGAAGAACTGGCCGGGTGGGCGGAAAGGTATCCGGACGTGGTGGTGCAGCCCGTCGTGCGCAAGGGCGACGTCATCACCGAGTTGCTGGACCACAGTGCGGACGCCTCGCTGGTGGTGGTCGGCAGCCGGGGCCGGGGCGGGTTCTCCGGCGCGATGCTGGGGTCCACCAGTCAGGCGCTGATCACCCACGCGCACGCGCCGGTGGTCGTGGTGCGGTCGGCCGGGTGACCCGCGGGCCCGGTCAATGCCGCGGCCCGTACAGCGAAGGGAACGCGGCGTCCGGTCGCGCGGTCCGGCGCACCGCCGGGTTGTACCGCAGGCTGTTCGGCACGTTGGCGCATTCCGGGCCGATGCGCACGGTGCCGTCGACCGTCCCCAGGTCCCGCAGCCGGAACAGCTCGGCCGTGACGGTGTCCCGGAGCGTCTGCGGATCGATGGTGTTCAGGTAGATCTTCGTTCCGCCCTCGAATCCGGCGACGGTGGACAGCCGCCACTTGATCAGCACCCGCCAGGGCATGGGCACGTCGCCGTCCGGCGGCTTGTGGTGCCATTCCTCGTTACACGGGACGGTCGGCCCGGTGGCCGCGTGCAGGGCGTGGATCAGGTCGGACATGCCGCGTAGCTCGGCCCTCGAGTGCAGCCATGGTTGGGGCCGCTCGCTGCGGGAGAAGATCTCCAGGGTCGGGTAGCGATGCCCGAAGCCGGCGAACGCGACCGCGTGATCGTTCTCGGCCACCGTCAGATTGTGGTAGGCGGCGTAGTCGACGGCGAACTCGTTGTAGCCGTTCGGGTTGGCCCGGGCCCGCTGGATCTCCAGCTCGGCCTGCATCCCGCGCTCATCGATGGCCACCAGTTGTTTGTGCAGGTGGTCGAAGGAGGCCCCGGCCGGTCGCAGCCAGTTCTGGAACACCGCGACGTAGCGCACGTACCGGTTGCTGGCATACAGGTCACGTTGCGCGTCGATGGTGAAGCGCAGGTACGAGTCGTGCTCGTCGGGGGTCAGCGTGCCGGACGACGCGAGCCGGCCGGCGTCCTGCGCGTCGTCCGTGTAGTGCCGGCGGGCGACGATGACGTCGTGGCCGCCGCCGAAGAAGTCCTCGACGTGCCCGGCCCGATCCGCCTCGGACATGTGCGCCCAGGGCTCGCTGGTGCGGCGCTCGACCAGTGCCTGCACATGACGCCGGCCGGCGTCGGTGGACAGGTAGTCCTGCATGGCTTCCCGCTGGGCCGCCGGCAGCTGGTGACCGTAGTTGAGCTGCCAGTAGTCGAAGGAGACGATCTCGAACAGGTTCGGGATGCGACGGAAGTCGGCAACGGTGTCGAACAGGTGGTCCGCGCGCAGGTGCCGGATCATCCGCTCGCCCTGCGATCCGGTCACCAGCCGCGCCTTCTCCGGCGGTGTCTGCAGGTAGCGGTCCGGGCAGAACGCACAGGCATTGGTGCGCTGCTCATCCGTCAGCGGCGCGGCGGCAACGGGATCGACCGCCAGCGGGCGGCGGGCCCGGCCGGGCACGGTCCACACCTGGGTGCCGGTGAACGGGTTGATCTGCTTGAGCGTGCCGTCGGCCATCCGCTGCAGGAAGGGGCCGGGCGCCGACATGTCGTCATTGTGGGTGCGCTCGCGGCCGACCGCCCGGCGCCACTCCGGGACGGGCCCGACCGCGGCGGCACCGCCGATGCCCGCCGGTAGGTTAGAGTCGAGTGCTGCGCCGCTACCGCGGCAGCTTTGGCTGCCCGTGTCGAGGCGCGACACGTCATGCGGCTCACGGGCCACCACGCAACGACGGAGTTCCGGCCACCGGTTCGGCACCCCGACCGGGCCTGACTGCGGCCGGGCCCGGTGAAGCCAGGAGGATCATTGCTCGCCGCCTTCGCCTCGGCGCTGAAGACACCAGATCTGCGCAAGAAGATCCTCTTCACGCTCGCCATGGTCGCCGTCTACCGGCTGGGCGCCACCGTCCCGTCGCCGGGCGTCTCCTATAGCGCCATCCAGACCTGCATCGACGAGGCCGGCACCGGCAACGACCTGTTCACCGTGCTGAACCTGTTCTCCGGCGGGGCGTTGCTCCGGCTGAGCGTGTTCGCGCTGGGCATCATGCCGTACATCACCGCCTCGATCATCATCCAGCTGCTGGGTGTGGTGATCCCGCGGTTCGAGCAGCTCAAGAAGCAGGGCCAGGCCGGCCAGGCCAAGCTCACCCAGTACACCCGGTACCTGACCATCGGCCTGGGCATCCTGCAGTCCACCGCGTTCCTGGCCCTGGCCATCAACGGGCAGATGTTCCCGGGCTGCTCGGCGGGCGACCAGATCATCCCGGACCAGAGCGCCTTCGCGCTGATCACGTTGGTGCTGACGATGACCGCCGGCACCGCCGCGATCATGTGGATGGGCGAGCTGATCACCGACCGGGGCATCGGCAACGGCATGTCGATCCTGATCTTCACCTCGATCGCCGCCCGCATCCCGGCCGAGGGCATGAACATCCTGAACAATCAGGGCGCGGTCGTCTTCTCCGTGGTGCTGGTGCTCGCCCTGCTGATCATCGCCGCGGTGGTGTTCGTCGAGCAGGGTCAGCGCCGCCTGCCGGTCCAGTACGCCAAGCGGATGATCGGCCGCAAGATGTACGGCGGCACGTCCACCTACCTACCGCTGAAGGTGAACCAGGCGGGCGTCATTCCCGTCATCTTCGCCACCTCGCTGCTGTACCTGCCGCTGCTGCTGGTCCAGTTGGTCGCGCCGACCACGGTCAACGCCGACGGCACCGAGGAGGTCAGCAGCTGGGCGCAGTTCCTGCAGCTGTACGTGATCAACCAGGGCAGCTGGGTGCACATCCTGCTCTACTTCGCGCTGATCATCTTCTTCACCTACTTCTACGTCGGGATCACCTTCAACCCGACCGAGCGGGCCGACGAGCTGAAGAAGTACGGGGGCTTCATCCCGGGCATCCGGCCGGGTCGGCCGACCGCCGAGTACCTGCAGTTCGTGCTGTCCCGGATCACCCTGCCCGGGGCGATCTACTTGGGAGTTGTGGCGATTCTCCCTAACCTCTTCCTGGAACTGACCGGCGAAGGCAACAATCAGAACTTCCCGTTCGGCGGCACAGCGGTATTGATCATGGTCGGTGTTGGGCTGGACACCGTCAAGCAGATCGAGACCCAGCTGATGCAGCGCAACTATGAAGGGTTCCTCCGCTGATGAGAGTTCTGATCGTCGGTCCGCAGGGTGCCGGCAAGGGCACACAGGCCAGCCTCCTTGCCGAGAACCTCGGCATCCCGCACATCTCCACCGGTGACATCTTCCGGGCCAACGTCGGCGCCGGCACCGAGCTGGGGGTGCTGGCGCGCAAGTACATGGACGCCGGTGAGCTGGTGCCGGACGAGGTGACCGTCGCCATGGTCGCCGCCCGGTTCGACGAGCCGGACGCGAGCAAGGGCTTCCTGCTCGACGGGTTCCCGCGGACCGTGACCCAGGCCAACAAGCTGGGCGAGATCCTCATCGAGCGGGGCGAGGACATCGACAAGGTGCTGTTGCTTGAGGTGCCGGACGACGTGCTGCTGGAGCGGATGCTGGCCCGGGGCCGCGCCGACGACACCGCCGAGGCGATCAGCCGGCGGCTGGAGCTGTACCACTCGGAGACCAAGCCACTGCTGGAGTACTACGCGAACAGGCTGGCGGCCATCGACGGGGTCGGCGGCATCGACGAGGTGCAGCGGCGGGCCCTGGCTGCGCTCGGTCGGTGAGGCTCGACGGACGGCCGGCTGCGCAATGACCGCCAGATGATCGAGGTGATCCAGCTCAAGACCCGCGGCGAACTGCAGGCCATGCGCGCCGCGGGTCGGCTGCTCGCCGACGCCGTGGCCGCCGGGCGGGCGGCCGTCGCGCCGGGCATCAGCACCCTGGCCGTCAACGACGCGATCGCGACGGCCATCGCCGAGGGCGGCGGCACCAGCAACTTCCTGCACTACGGTGCGCAGGGCGACGACCCCGGATTCCCCGCGACCATCTGCGCGTCGGTGAACGAGGAGGTCGTGCACGGCATCCCGTCGGCCGCCCGGATCCTGGCCGACGGCGATCTGTTCTCCATCGACGCCGGCTGCATCCTGGACGGCTGGCATGCCGACAGCGCGATTTCGCTGCACGTCGGTTCGGCACCATCGATGGAAGAGGTCGACCTGATCGCCGCCTGCGAGCGGGCGATGTGGCTGGGGATCAGCGCGGCCCGCTCGCACGGCCGGCTCGGCGACATCTCCGCCGCCATCGAACAGTCGGCGGCCTGGTCGTCCCGGGCGGACGGCCGCAGGTACGGTTCGGTCGCCGGATACGGCGGCCACGGCATCGGCACCGCCATGCACATGGCGCCCTATGTGGCCAACCAGGGCAAGCGCGGCAAGGGTCCGCGACTCGCGCCGGGCACCGCCCTGGCCATCGAGCCGATGCTGACGCTGGGTCGACCGGGCACCCGCGTGCTGGCCGACAAGTGGACCGTGGTCACCAAGGACGGGGCCCGGGCCGCGCACTGGGAGCACTCGATCGGGATCAGCGAGGATGGGATCTGCGTGCTGACCGCCGCCGATGGTGGCGTGGCCGGCCTGGCCCCGTTCGGCGTCACCCCGATCTCCCTGGACTAGGTCCGCGCCTTGCCGTTCCTGTCCCGGCTCGGATCAGCCGCTGCCCGGCGTGCGCCGGTGTTCGTCGTCGTCACGACGCTGCTGTGCGGGCTCACCCTCGCCCTCGGCTACGCCAACAAGGCCCGCTGCATCGGGCCCGAGTACGACGCCGAGGGGCGCAGCACGCCGAATTACGGTGTCCGGATCACCCGGGACGTCTGCTACACCGACATCCAGTTCCTGTGGCTCGGTCGGGACATCGACGAACACGTCTTCCCCTATGTGCACGGCGGCTACGACGCGGCGCGGGGCGACCTGTACGGCGGTGCGGTGGAGTATCCGGTGCTCACCGGGCTGGCGATCTGGCTGGCTGCGCTGCCGTCCGATACCGACGGGGAATTCCTGACGTTCTCCGCGCTACTGCTGTCCATCGCCGGGCTGCTCTCGGCCGCCATGCTGGCCTGGCTGGCCGGGCTGCGTTCCTGGTGGTTCGCCCTCGCGCCGCCGCTGGTGCTGTACGCCTTCCACAACTGGGACCTGTTCGCGGTGTGCGCCACCGTCGCCGCCTGCTGGGTGCTGCTGCGGGCCGCTCGGCGAACCGGTGGGCTCGAGTCGGTGCGGCCGCTGGTCGTGGCCGCGGTCCTGCTGGGGGTCGGGGCGGCGTTCAAGCTGTACCCCGCGATGTTCGCGCTGCCGATTGCCTGCTGGCTGGGGAGCGGCGGCTGGCGGCCGGGCAGGCGCTGGCTGGTCGGCGGCGGCTTCCTGGCGGGCACGGTCGGCGTGTTCGTGCTGATCAACCTGCCGTTCATGATCGCCGGCTGGCGCGGCTGGTGGGCCTCGTTCCAGTTCCAGTGGAGCCGGCCGATCGACATGACCACCAACACCATCTGGTTCTGGCTGTTCCGGCCGTACAGCAATTCGGCCAACGTCGTCGTCCAGGACCGGCTGGCGGTGGCCGCCACCATCGCCACCGTTGCCGGGCTGCTGCTGGCCGTCGGGGTCGGCTGGCTGCGGTTTCGCACGGACCGGGTGTATCCCTGGCTGCCGGTGTGCGCGGCGATGCTGGCCGCCTACCTGCTGTTCAACAAGGTGCATTCGCCGCAGTTCGTGCTGTGGCTGCTGCCGTTCTTCGTGCTCCTGCGGATCCGGGCCGGCTGGATCCTGGCCTACTTCGTCGCCGACGCGGCCATCGGCATCGGCTTCTTCCGCTGGCAGTACCTGATCAACAGCCGGCTGCCGGACACCACCTGGGACGCGTTCGCGCCCCAGGCCGTGCTGATCGGCGTCTGGGGACGGGTGGCGCTGCTGCTCGCCCTGTTCGTGGTGTTCTCCCGGGCCCAGGTGGTCGAGCCGCCCGCCGGGGCACAGACGAAAGCGGCGGCGAGGGTGTCCTCGCCGCCGCTCCCGATCAGTGGTTGACCAACTCCTTGGTCTTGTAGGAACTGACGTCCGCCCGGTGCTCTGCGGCCGAGTGCTCGTCGAGCATGTCGGTGTCGTCGAACGGATCCTCGCCGGAGAGCACCCGCCTGGTCTGGTCGTAGTCGACCTCCTTGTTCCAGTGGCCGATCACCATGGTGGCGATGGCGTTGCCGGAGAAGTTGGTCAGCGCACGGGCCTCGCTCATGAACCGGTCGACCGCGACGATCAGGCCGACACCGGGGACCAGGTCGGGGCGGTGCGAGGCAAGGCCGCCGCCCAGGGTGGCCAGGCCGGCGCCGGTGACACCGGCTGCACCCTTCGACGCGATGATCATGAACAGCAGCAGGGACAGCTGCTCGCCCCAGGACAGCGGCTGGCCCATCGCGTTGCCGATGAACAGCGAGGCCATGGTCAGGTAGATCGCGGTGCCGTCCAGGTTGAACGAGTAGCCGGTGGGAACCACGATGCCGACGACGGGCTTGGACACGCCGAGGTGCTCGAGCTTGGCGATCAGCCGGGGCAGCGCGGTCTCGGACGAGCTGGTGGCCACGATCAGCAGGTATTCCTGACGCAGGTAGTGCAGGATCTTGAAGATCGACAGGCCGGTGGTGACCTTCAGCAGGCCGCCGAGGATGACCACGATGAACGCCAGGCAGGTCGCGTAGAACACGGCGACGAACAGCGACAGGGCGCCGATGGCGGCCCAACCGGCGTTGCCGACGACGCCGGCGATGGCACCGAACGCGCCGATCGGGGCCAGCCACATGATGCCGGCCAGGATCTTGAAGACCAGTCGCTGCAGCACGGTGATCGCGTTCAGGATCGGCTCGCCCTTGGTGCCCAGCGCCTGCACGGCGAAGCCGACCAGCAGGGCGACGAACAGCGCCTGCAGCACGTTGCCCTCGGTCAACCCACCCAGCAGGGAGTGCGGGATGATGTCGAGGATGAAGTTGCCGGAGCTCGCGGCCGCCTCGGGCACGGTGTAGGTGGCGGTCGAGGCCGCGGCCTGCAGGCTGTCACCCGGGTGCACCAGGTTGCCCACCAGCAGGCCCAGGCCCAGCGCGAATGTGGACATCACGATGAAGTAGAGCAGGGCCATGCCGCCGACCTTGCCGACCTGGGAGGCCTTGCGGACCGACCCGATGCCCAGCACGATCGTGCAGAAAATGATCGGCGCGATCATCATCTTGATCAGGCTGACGAACGCGGTGCCGATCACGGACAGGCCGGCCGCGCTCTTGCCGAAGATCAGGCCGACCGCGACACCGGCCACCACCGCGACGATGACCGCGATGTACAACCAGTGTGTGCTGACCCTCTTGCGCTTGGGCTTGTCGGTCACCTGAGCGCCGGATCCCTTCGGGGGATTTGCTGTTGTCGACATTGACTCTCCTGTGGGACTGCAGGGGCGGGGGGCTGGAGAAACCATCTCGTCAACGCGGCCGAAGGTCACTGGTTTGTTCATAAAGTAAGTGGTGCACGGAATTGCGAACCGGCCGACGGGCGTGCCCGGACGGCCCCGAACTGCGACGGGAAGCCCTGTGTGACAACGACATCCACCGTGCTGCTGGTCGGCGCGCTGCTGCTCGGGCTGGTCGTCGTCGCGCTGTTGGGCGGCCGCTGGGTGCGCCGCCGCATGCTCGACCCGCCCGGAGTTCGGGCCGCTGCCCAGGCGTTGCGGACGGCGGGACTGGCCGCCCCGCCGCTGCGGGACGGCCTGACCCCCGAATCGGCCGCGCAGGCCCTGCCGTACCTGCTTGCCCTGCTGGAGACGCCGGGGGTGGCCCTGTGCGACCCGGCCGGCCGCTCCCTGGGCGCGCAGGGCGACGGGGCCCACCACGTCGAGGAGGTCGCCGACACGGTCCGGGTCGCGTTGCGGTCGGACCGTCGGCAACTGGCGACGCTGCCGCCGTGCGACGTGCCCGGGTGCCCCGTCACCCGGGCGGTGGTCGTACCGCTGATCGCGTCCGGGGAACGGGCCGGGGCGCTGGTCGTGCTCACCGGTTCGGCCGTCGGTCCGTACCTGATCCGGGCAGCCGACGAGACGTCGCGGTTCATCTCCACGCAGCTGGAGCTCTCCGACCTGGACTCCTCGCGAGCCGATCTGGCCCGCGCCGAGGTGCGGGCACTGCGCGCACAGATCTCCCCGCACTTCATCTACAACGCATTGACCACCATCGCCGCCTTCGTGCGCAGCGACCCGGACCGGGCCAGGGAGCTGCTGCTGGAATTCGCCGACTTCACCAGGTACTCGTTCCGGCAGGCCGGCGAGTTCACCACGCTGGCCGACGAGCTGGGCAACATCGAGAAGTACCTGATCCTGGAACGGGCCCGGTTCGGTGATCGGCTGCGCATCCGGTGGACGATCGCCCCCGAGGTGCTCGGCGTCGTCGTGCCGTTCCTGTCCATCCAACCGCTGGTGGAGAACGCCGTCCGACACGGGCTGGCCGGCCGGCCCGGCGGCGGCACCGTGGTGGTGACCGCCGAAGACATCGGCCCCGACTGCGTGATCAGCGTCGAGGACGATGGTGTCGGCATGGACCCGGAATTGGTGGGCCGGCACGACACGGACGAGGCCGACCATGTCGGGCTGGGCAACGTCGACGACCGGCTGCGCGCGGCGTTCGGCGAAGATTACGGGCTGGTGGTGGAGACTGCCCCGGACGCCGGCACCAAGATCATCGTCCGGTTGCCCAAGTTCGCACCGGGGGTGTCCGCGGGCCGGTGATCGGCGATGACCACGCGTCGGGCTTGTCGGAGCCTGCGGCAGCGGTCAGGATGCAGTCAGCAGCAGCAAGTGACAGGAGGCGTGGGTGCGGCCAGGCGTCGGTGACCAAGCGCGGTCGAACGAGTCCGCAACGCGACCGACCGGCCTGACCGTGCT
>DATDBV010000622.1:0-2115 GCA_036524715.1 Nakamurella sp.
CGCGGCGACCAGGAGTCCGCCGCCGATCGCCGCGAAACCCCACGCCGGGCCGTAGGTGTCGACCAGCGGGCCGAAGGCGAGCAGGCCGAGCGGGCCGGCAGCCAGGGCCAGCGCGGTGTACGAGCCGACGACCCGGCCCCGGAAGCGCTCCGGCGTGCGGGATTGGACGATCAGCGCGCACAGTGGGTTGATCGGGCCCGTGACGATGCCGGCGGCGAACGCCAGCACCACCATCACGGACAGCGACGGCAGGGCGGCGAACGCGCCGAGCCAGATCCCGGCCAACGCCAGCGCGGTGACCAGCGCGACCCGGGTGGGGATGCGATGGGCGACGGCGCCGTAGACCAGCGCCCCGGCGATGGCGCCGCCGGCGTAGCCCGCCAGGATCACCCCGAACGCCACCACCTGCCCGGACGCGTTGAGATACGCGTTGAGCACGACGCTCTCGAACGGCAGCAGGAAGAGCCAGATCACTGCGGCGGTCGCGGTGATGGCTCGTAGCGTCCGGTCGCCCAGCAGGAACCGGACCCCGTCCCACACCGACCGCAGGTACGGCTCCGGTTCCGGCCGGGCGGACAGGTTGCCCGGCACCAGGAACCAGGTGACGAGCAGTGCGAACGCGAACAGCGCCGCGGCCGCCCACACCGTGCCGAACCCGCCGACCACCACCAGCAGCAGCCCGGCCAGCGCCGGGCCGGCCAGATAGCCGACGTTCTCGGCCACCTCGCCCCACGCGTTCACCCGGGCCAGCGGAACCCGGGCGGCCCGCGCCACATCCGGACGGAGCGCCTCCCGCGCGGCCGCGCCGGGGCTGTCGAACACCGCGCCGACCGCGACCAGCACCAGCACCAGAGCGATGCCCAGCCCGATGGTGGCGTCGGCGAGGGGGAGCGCGGCGACCGCCGCGGCGCTGAGCATGTCCGCGATCATCGAGGTACGCCGTTTGCCGATCCGGTCGATCAGCGCGCCGCCGAACACCGCGGAGAACACGATCGGGGCGATCGCGGCCGCCCCGGCCAGGCCGGCCAGCGCCGCGCTGCCGGTCCGCTCCAGGACCAGCCAGGGAACGGCAATGGCCACGATGCTGTTCGCGGTGACGGACAGCGCGGTGGCCGCGAGGACGCCGACCAGCGGGGGCACGGATCGTGCGGGCACGGAACGAATCAGGGGACCAGCACGAGTTTGCCCGGGCCGCCCTCCTCCAGGTCCCGCAACGCCTGCGCACCCTGCGCCAGCGGGTAGGTGCGGTCCACCACCGGCACCAGGCCGGCCGCGTCGCACAGCGCGATCAGCCGGCGCATCTCGTCCAGCGTGCCCATCGTCGAACCGATCACCGAGATCTGCAGGAAGAACAGCCGCTGCAGGTCCGCCGACGGGTCGTAGCCGCTGGTCGCGCCGCAGCACACCACCACGCCGCCCGGCCGCACGGCCCGCATGGAGTGCGCCCAGGTCTGCTTGCCCACCGACTCGAACACGCCGTCCACCCGTTCCGGCAACCGGGCACCGGTGGAGAAGACGTCATGCGCGCCGAGGTCGGCGGCCCGCACCCGGCCCTGTTCGGTGCGAGACGTCGCCCACACCCGCATGCCCAGTGCCCGGCCGAGCTGGATCAGCGCGGTGGACACCCCGCCGGTGGCGCCCTGCACCAGGATGGTCGACCCGCCGGGCAGGCCGCTGCGGGTGGCCAGCATCCGGTAGGCGGTGAGGTAGGTGGTGCCCAGGACGGCGGCGGTCTGGTGGGTCATGGACGGCGGCAACGGCAGCAGGTTCCGAGTGGGCACGACGACGTACTCGGCGAACGTGCCCTGGTGCTGCTCGGTCAGCAGGGTCCGCCTCGGGTCGGTCGTCTCGTCCCCGGCCCAGCCGGGCTGGCCGATGATCGGGTAGAGCACCACATCCCGCCCGTCGTCGGTAACGCCGGCGCCGTCGCAACCCAGGGTCATCGGGAACTGGTCCGGCTTGATGCCCACCCCGCGCAGCGTCCACAGGTCGTGCCGGTTGAGCGACGCGGCACGCACCGTCACCCGGGACCACCCGTCCGGGACCTGGGGCTCGGGACGCTCGCCGACCACCACCCCGGCCAGCGGATCGTCCGGATGTGGGGCATCGGCGTAG